>CALGFL010000183.1 GCA_937881145.1 uncultured Bordetella sp. | reverse complement strand
AGGCCGCTTCCTCGCTCACCAACGTCAGCATCTGGACGAGCCTGGAAAACGCAAAGCAGCTGGACACCTACCAGCCCATGCTCGATCTGGGGCGCGAATTCGTCGCCAAGGGCGCGGTTTTCGAGCGTCCGGTCATGAATTACGAAACCTTGTGGGAGCTGCCGCAGTAGCCGGCTCAGTTGTTCTCGCGATATTCCAGCGTGTACCCGGCCCGGTCATCCAAGGCCAGTTCCCGCGCCAGATAAGGCATGGCCGTCTTGAGCGCTTCGTGCAGCGTCCAGGGCGGATTGACCAGGAACATGCCGCTGCCGTGCAGGCCGAAGCCGTCGGCGGCGGGCTTTTGCACCGTAAGCGTAGCGTGCAGCCAGCTCTTGACGGGCAGATGGGGCAACTGGCGGGCCAGCTCGCCCGCTTCGACCCGCTGCACCAGCGGGTACCACACGGCATAGGTGCCGGTGGCGAAGCGCTTGACGCCTTCTTTCACGGCGTTGAACGCGCGGCGATAGTCGCGCTTGTCCTCATAAGAAGGGTCGATCAGCACCATTGCGCGCCGCGTAGGCGGGGGCAGCAGCGATTTGACGCCCTCGAAACCGTCCGCGGCATAGATCGTGGTCTGGCGTAGCGTGGCGCGGCCGCGCTTTTCCAGATTGCGCACAAGCACGTCCGACTCGCTGGGATGCAGCTCGAAGAGGCGCAACCGGTCCTTATCGCGCAGGGCGTCCAGCGCCAGCCAGGGCGAGCCGGGGTAATAGCGCAGCTGGCCGTCGGCGTTGTATTCCCTGATGTGGGTCACATAGTCGGCCAGCAATTCGGGCAGATCGGTCTTGTCCCACAGTCGGGCGACGCCGCCGTCGTGTTCGGCGTTCTTGGCCGACCAGTCGCCGTCGAGCTGGTAAAGCCCCGCGCCGGCGTGGGTGTCGATCACCCAATAGGGCGCGTCCTTGCGGTTCAGGTAGTCCAGCGTGTGGATGAGGATGGCGTGCTTGAGCACGTCGGCATGGTTGCCGGCGTGGAAGGCGTGGCGATAGCTGAACATCAGGCGGTGGGGGCGATAAGCGACAGTTGATCGGTGAAGACGGCGTCGATGCCCCAGGAGAACAGGAGGCGCGCGCGGTCGGGGTCATTCACAGTCCAGGCGGCGATGCGGTGGCCGGCCCGGTGCACGGCGCCGATGAGTTCGGGCGTGGCGTCTTTCTGGTTGATGTTCAGGCCGATGCAGCCGTATTTGCGCAGGCGCGCCGGCCAGTCGTCGGGCACGGCCTCGACCAGCAGGGCGCGGGGCAGCTCGGGCGCCGCGGCCTGCGCGGACGCCAGGGCCTCTTCGGAAAACGAAGACAGCAGGGGCCGTTTGTGCACGCCGCTCCAGAATTGCCGCGCGAGCCTGGCCACCGTGTCGCCGGTTTCGGCCTCGCGGCCCGGGCAGGGCTTGATCTCGACATTGCAGGCGATGCCGTTGGCGATGGCGTAGCGGGCCACGGCGGCGAAGGTGGGCACCGGCTCGCCGGCGTAGGCCGGGCCATGCCAGCTGCCGGCATCGAGCTGCGCCAGTTCGGCGTAGGTCTTGTCCTTGGCGGGGCCATGCCCGTCGGTGGTGCGCTCGACGTCGTCATCGTGCAGCAGCACGGCCACGCCGTCGCGGCTGAGCTTCACGTCGAACTCGAACATGCGGTAGCCGCACCGCTTGCCGGCGCGCATGGCGGCCAGGGTGTTTTCGGGGGCCAGCTTGCCGCCGCCGCGATGCGCGATATGGGCGGGGTAGGGCCAGGAAGCGAGAGGCGAGGTCATGGTATCGGGTACGGGGTTAGGGCGGAAAAGCGCGCGCGAAACGCGGTAAACTCCCCCAGTTAAGCAGGTTCCAGGGCGAATTTTCGCCTTTTTTTAATCAGGATTCCATGTTCGAGTTCTTCCGTACCCACAATCGCTGGATGCAGTTCATCCTGATGATCCTGATCGTGCCCTCTTTCGCACTGGTCGGCATCCAGGGTTATGAAAGCTTCATGCACCGCGAACCCAAGCTGGCCGAAGTGGACGGCCAGGCCATCCTGCGCTCGGAATTCGACGCGGCGCACCGCAACCAGGTCGAGCAGCTTCAGGCCAGCCTGGGCTCGCAGTTCGACCCGGCCATGGTCGATACGCCGGCATTTCGCCACAAGCTGCTGGACGACCTCATCAACCGCCATCTGCTCGCGCTGGTCGCCACCAAGGCGCATTTCTCGGTGTCCGACGGCATGTTGCGCGACACCATCGCCGCCATTCCCCAGGTACAGGACAACGGCCGCTTTTCGCCCGAGCGCTATCGCCAGGTGCTGGCCGCCCAGGGCCTGACGCCCGCCGGCTTCGAGGCCAATCTGCGCGGCCAGCTGTCCGTGGGCCTGGTGCTCGATCCCGTCTCGGCCAGCGCGAGCGCGCCGGCCTCCATGGTCGATTCGATCGCCGCCACGCTGACGCAGCAGCGCGTGATCGCGCTGCGCGATTTCAAGGCCGCCGACTACCGCGCCAAGGTGCAGGTGTCGCAGCAAGACATCCAGAACTGGTACGACGCCAACAAGCAGCAGCTTTCGGTTCCCGAGCAGGTGCGCGCCCAGTACCTGGTGCTCGACGAGGCCGCGGCCACGCAGGGCATACAGGTCAAGGACAGCGATATCGAGAGCTACTACAAGCAGAACATCGCCCGCTTCAGCCAGCCCGAGCGCCGCCGCATCAGCCACATCCTGATCGCGGTGCCGGCCAAGGCGACCGACGAGCAGCGCAAGGCCGCCCGCGCGCGCGCTCAAGAGCTGGCTGTCCAGGCGCAGGCCAATCCCGGCGGCTTTGCCGACCTGGCCAAGAAATTTTCGCAAGATGCCGGCTCCGCCCTGCAGGGCGGCGACCTGGGCTGGAACGTGCCGCCGGGCCTGGACAAGGCGGTTGCCACCTTGTCCAAGGGGCAGATTTCGGGCGTGGTGGAGAGCCCCGCCGGTTTTCACATCATCAAGGTCACCGACTTCCAGCCCAGCGTCGTCAAGCCGCTGGCCGCGGGGTAGGACCAGAGCGGCGGCGAGAGCCGCAATCAGCTGGCCGACACTCGCTTTTCCAACATGGCTACCCAGCTGACCAAGCTGGTCTATGACCAGC
>CALGFL010000182.1 GCA_937881145.1 uncultured Bordetella sp. | reverse complement strand
GACGACAAACTGTCGGTCAAGCTGGGCCGCATGACCGTGGGCGAGGATTTCGCCAACTTTTCCTGCGACTTCCAGAACCTGACCTTCTGCGGATCGCAGCCCGGCAATCTGGTGGGCAGCTACTGGGTCAACTGGCCGACCAGCCAATGGGCGGCGCGCGTCAAGCTGACCACGTCGAAGGAGACCTATGCGCAGGTGGGCGTCTACCAGGTCAACCCGAATTACGTGAACGACGATTACGCGCGCACCTACGGCTGGACCTTGCAGAACCCCAGCGGCACCACCGGCGCCCTGATCCCGCTGGAAGGCGGCTGGACGCCCAAGGTGAACGGCCTGCCGGGTTCGTACAAGGTGGGCGTCTGGTACAACACGTCCAGCGGCAAGGATCTGTATTACGACGTCAACAACAATCCGCGCGCGCTGACGGGCCTGGCCGCGCTCAACCATGGCGGTCAGTACGGCGCCTACATCAACTTCCAGCAACAGATCACGGGCGAGCCCGGCGGGCGCGGCGCGAGCCTGTTCCTGAACATCTCGCAGGCGGACAGGGCCACCGCGCAGACCGATCGGCAGATCGCCATGGGCGTGCAGTACAAGGGGCCGTTCGGCCGGCCCAACGACAGCATCGGTTTTGGCATCGGCGCGACGCACGACAACGGTCGCTACGCCGATTATGTCAACCAGCGCAATGCGCTCACCGGCTCGCCCACGTTCGCCGGCGACGGCTATGAATACGCCAGCGAGGTGTACTACAGCTGGTCGCCCATTCCGTCTGTGTTCATGCGCCTGAACCTGCAGTATGTCGTGCATCCGGGCGGCACGTCGCTGAACCACAACGCCTTCGTCGTGGGCCTGAAGACAGGCATCACGTTCTGATCGGACCAGGCCATGCGACCCGGAACCGGGCCGCATGGACCCCATGCAAAAATAGGCCGTCCGCGAGAGGCCGAAATTCGAATCCAAGGAGACACTCCATGATTTCCCACGCTTTCAAGATCACTGTCGCCGCGCTGGCCACCGCCGCCGCCTTGTCCGCCGCACCGGCCCACGCGAGCAAGACCAACCCTGTCATCGGCTTTTCGATCGACGATCTGCGCGTCGAGCGCTGGACGCACGATCGCGACTTTTTCGTCGAGGCCGCCAAGAAGCTGGGCGCCACCGTCGACGTGGAGTCGGCCAATGCCAACGAATCGCGCCAGATCTCGCAGATACAGAACCTCATCGCTCAGGGCGTGGACGTGCTGGTGATCGTGCCCTTCAACTCCAAGGTGCTGGGCAATGTGATCGCCAGCGCCCATCGCGCCGGTATCAAGGTGGTGTCCTACGATCGCCTCATCCTGGACGCCGACGTTGACGGCTATGTCTCGTTCGACAACGAAAAGGTCGGTGAAATGCAGGCGCAGGGCGTCGTGAACGCCGCGCCCAAGGGCAATTACTTCCTGCTGGGCGGCGCGTCCACCGACAACAACGCCCGCCTGCTGCGCGACGGGCAGATGAAGGTACTTCAGCCGCTGGTCGACAAGGGCGACATCAAGATCGTCGGCAAGCAGTGGACGCCGCAGTGGGAGCCCGAAAAGGCACAGAGCATCATCGAGAACGCGTTGACCGCGAACAACAACAACATCCAGGGCATCGTGGCTTCCAACGACGGCACGGCCGGCGGCGCGGTCCAGGCGCTGGCGGAGCAGAAGCTCGCGGGCAAGGTGGCCGTATCGGGGCAGGACGCCGACCTGGCGGGCGTGCGCCGCGTGGTCGCGGGCACCCAGACCATGACGGTCTACAAGCCGCTGCGCGACCTGGCCGGCTCGGCCGCCGAAATGGCCGTGGATCTGGTCAAGGGCGTCAAGCCGAAGTTCAATACCCAAATCGACAACGGCAAGGGAAAAGTCGATACGCTGTTGCTCAAGCCGATCCTGCTGACCAAGGACAATGTCGATGTCGTCGTCAAGGACGGCTTCTACACGCACCAGCAGGTTTTCGGCAAGTAAACGCAAGGGGCGATCGATGAGCGGCAATGGCTACCTTCTGGAGATGCGCGATATCGTCAAGGCGTTCTCCGGAGTCCGCGCGCTGGACGGCATCAACCTCGCGGTGCAGCCGGGCGAGTGCGTCGGCCTTTGCGGCGAGAACGGCGCGGGAAAATCGACCCTGATGAAAGTGCTGTCCGGCGTTTATCCGTACGGCAGCTACGAAGGGGAGATACTCTGGGAGGGCCAGCCGCTGCGCGCGCACTCGGTGCGCGACAGCGAGCGCCGCGGCATCGTCATCATTCACCAGGAATTGATGCTGGTGCAGCAGCTCTCGGTGGCCGAGAACGTATTTCTCGGCAATGAAATCACGCTGCGCGGCGCACGCATGGACTACGATGCCATGTACCGCGAGACCGAGAAGCTGCTGGCGCGGCTCAAGCTGACCGGCATCGATGTTACGGCGCCGGTCATGCATTATGGCAGCGGCCACCAGCAGCTGTTCGAGATTGCGCGCGCACTGGCCAAGAACGCCAGGCTGCTGATCCTGGACGAACCCACCTCGTCTTTGAGCGCGAAGGAGATCTCGGTGCTCCTGGACATCATCGAGGAACTCAAGCGCGGCGGCGTGGCGTGCATTTACATTTCCCACAAGCTCGAAGAGGTCGCACGCGTCTGCGACACCGTCGCGGTGATCCGCGACGGCTTGCAAGTGGGCACCCGTGCCGCGGCCCAGATGAGCGTGGACGACATCATCGCCCTGATGGTCGGGCGCCGCATGGATTCGCTCTTTCCGCGCATCGAACACGATATCGGCGAGGTGGTGCTCCAGGCCCGCGGCGTGACCTGCTGGGATGCGACCAACCCCAGCCGCAAGCGCGTCGACGATGTGTCGTTCAGCGTGCGGCGCGGCGAGATACTCGGCATCGCCGGACTGGTCGGCGCCGGGCGCACCGAACTGGTGTCGGCCATCTTCGGCGCCTATCCCGGCCGGTGCACCTTGTCGCTGACGCTCGAAGGCAAGCCGATAGCGCTCAAGAATCCCAATCGCGCCATCGCCAACGGCGTGTGCCTGGTGCCGGAAGACCGCAAGCGCCACGGCATCGTTCCCCTGATGGGTGTCGGCGACAACATCACTCTTGCCACGCTGCAAGCCTACGCGCGCGGCGGCACCGTCGACCGCGACGCCGAACTCCAGGCCGTCGAAAAGTCGATCCAGCGCCTGCGGATCAAGGCAGCTAGCCCGATGTTGGCCATCGCCGGTCTGTCAGGCGGCAACCAGCAGAAGGCGGTGCTGACCAAAATGATCCTGGCCAAGCCCAAGGTGCTGATCCTGGACGAGCCGACGCGCGGCGTGGACGTGGGGGCCAAGCACGACATCTACAAACTCATTTTCGAACTCGCCGCCGCGGGCGTGGCCATCATCATGGTCTCGTCCGAACTGCCGGAGATCCTGGGCATGAGCGATCGCGTGCTCGTGATCGGCGAAGGCCAGGTGCGCGGCGATTTCATCAATCAGGGCCTGACCCAGGAAGACATCCTGGCCGCCGCGCTCAACACCCGACAGCAGCCTCGCGCTGCCTGAATCACATGAACTCATTTCCTACCCAGACCACTGGCCGTGCCGCCGCCGCGGGCGGGCCGCGCGTGGATGCCCGGCAAATACAATTGCTTTTCACGCGCTACAAGATACTTGCCCTGCTGTTCGCGGTGGCGTTGATCTGGCTGTTCTTCTGGAGCCAGACCCGCGGCACGTTTTTGACACCGCGCAGTCTCTCCAATCTGTTCCTGCAGATGTCGGTGACGGGCATGCTGGCCTGCGGCATGGTGTTCGTCATCATCGCCGGCGAGATCGACCTGTCGGTCGGTTCGCTGCTGGGCCTGCTGGGCGGCCTGGTCGCCATCCTGACCGTCAACCTGCATTGGCCGACCTGGCCTGCGGTCATCGCCGTGCTGATCGCGGGCACCCTGATCGGCATGCTCAACGGCTTCATCACGACGCGCATGCGCATTCCGTCCTTCATCGTCGGCCTGGGCGGCATGCTGGCCTTTCGCGGCGTGCTGCAATGGAGCACGAACGCCGTGACCATCGCGCCGGTACCCGACGACCTGGTGTCGATTTCACAGGGCTTCGTGCCGGTGGCGATGTCCTGGTGGCTGGCGGCGCTGGTCGTCGCGGGTTCGTGTTTTCTCGCCGTGCGCCGCCGCCGCAACCGCGCGCGCATGTCCATTGCGTCCGCGCCCGTCTGGGTCGACGTGCTGCGCCTGGGGGCCATCGCGGCTGCCGTGGTCGGTTTCGTCGCGGAGCTCAATCGCGCCAACGGCGTGCCGATTCCCGTGCTGATCCTGCTGGTCCTGCTCGCGGTGTTCTCGTACGTCGCCATGCAGACGGTCTTCGGCCGCCATGTCTACGCCGTAGGCGGCAATCTGGAAGCCACGCGCCTGTCCGGCGTCAACGTGGATCGCGTCAAGCTGGCGGTGTTCGCGCTGATGGGATTGATGTGCGCCTTTGCCGGCATCGTCACGACCGCGCGTTCGGCAGCGGGTTCGCCTTCGGCCGGCGACGGCGGCGAGCTCGATGCGATCTCGGCCTGCTTCATCGGCGGCACGTCGATGCGCGGCGGCTCGGGCACGGT
>CALGFL010000181.1 GCA_937881145.1 uncultured Bordetella sp. | reverse complement strand
GACGGTCGCGCTGTTCTTTCATAATGACATCGTCGAACTCGATCCGGTGCGCGACCCGGTGGACCTGGCGCTGAGAATGACCCCGGCCCCGCCGCCGGGCCTGGTCGCGCGCCGGCTCGGCACGGTGCGCTGGATGGCCTGCGCCTCGTTCGCCTATTTGCGCAAGCATGGCGTGCCCGACCACCCGCAAGCGCTGCGGCAGCACGATTGCCTCTATCTCGGAGACCACGCCGACGACAACCGATGGGTCTTTCGCCGCGATGAAGAAACGCACACTGTGCAGGTCCAGGGCCGCTATATCGTGAACGACGCGCAAAGCCGCTGCGACGCCGCCCTGGCGGGCTGGGGCATCGCCAGCCTGCCCGAGTTCGTGGCCGCCGACGCCTTGCGCGAGGGCGAGCTGGCGCAGGTCTTGCCCGACTGGTCGTTCGAGCCTCGGGCCTATAGCGGCCCGGTGTGGCTGCTTTACCCGCAGAACCGTTTTCTGCCGCCGAAAGTGCGGGCCATGATCGACTGGCTTACGGCAAATATGCCGGCCATGGCGAACGATTCAGGAATTCAAATGCAGGAAAACGAGGGTTCTTGAGTCGCCGACGCAGTCCCCCCGCACGCGCATCGGAGCTTCCGCAGCCCTGTCGCCGGCAGCTCAAGAAATCAAACGTCTTGGCGGGCGCCCGTGGACTTCGCATAGTCCATGTACAGCTTGTGTGCCAGCTGCGCCGCCGGCCCATAGGCCAGCTTGCGGTCGTCCAGGCGATTGACGTGGATCACCTTGCCGTAGTTGCCGGTGGAGAACACTTCGTCCGCGTTCTTCACTTCGTCCGGCGTGATCGTGCGTTCTTCCACATCGGTGCCATGTTCGCGCAGCAAGGTCAGGACGCGCGCGCGCGTGATACCCGAGAGGAAGGTGCCGTTGGCAGCCGGCGTGGCGATCTTGCCGTCCTTGGCGATCCACAAATTGCTGCTGGCGAACTCGGCCACATTGCCGTCGCCGTCGAGCATCACGGCTGTGTCAAAGCCCGCGGCGTTGGCCTCCTTGGTGGCACGCTGGCCGTTGGGATACAGGCAGGAAGCCTTGGCATCGGTCGGCGCCATGCTGGGCCAGGCGCGGGCATACTGGTTCTGCGTCATGGCCGAAAAGCCGTCGGTGCCGGGCATGGGCGCCTTAAAGACATGCAGCACGAACTTGGTCTTGGACGCCTCGGGCAGCAGGAAGCCGTCGGCACAGAAGAACATGGGCTTGATGTAGAGCGCCGTACCGGCCGGGAACTTGGCCACGGCCTCCAGAGCCAGCGTCTGCACTTCTTCCCAGCCTATCTGGGGCTCCATGAGCATTTTCCTGGCCGAGCGGATCACGCGCTGGCAGTGCAGATCCAGGTCGGGAGTCAGGCCGTCGAAGGCGCGGGCGCCGTCGAAGACCATGCTGGCCATCCAGAAGGCGTGGTCGGCGGGGCCCAGCAGCTTGGGGTTTTCGGTCGTCCATTGACCGTCGTGATAGAGCAATGCGTCCATGAAGTGGCCGGCCGTGCGTAAACACAATAAAAAGGCCGCGCGAACCGCGCGGCCGTGCATTCACAGAATACTCCAGGACGGAACGGGCCCGCCCTATACAGTTTGACGGCGCTGCTTCCAGGCCAGTATCTCGCCCACGATGCCGCGGCGGAAGGTCAGCACGCAGACCACGAAGATCAGGCCGATCACGATGGTGACCGAATCGCCGAGCCGGTTGAACCAGTCGATGTGCGTGATCTGGGCGATGAACGCGCCCAGATTGCCGACCTTGTTTTCCAGCGCCACCACGATGAAGGCCCCCAGGATGGGGCCGACCTGCGTGCCCAGGCCGCCGATGAGCGTCATGAGGATCACCAGGCCCGAAGTCTGCCAGGTGGCGTCGGTGAGGGTGGTCGAGATGAACACCAGGGACTTGGTGGCGCCCGCAAGTCCGGCCAGCGTCGCCGAGAGTACGAAGGCGAGCAATTTGAAGCGATCGACGTCGTAGCCCAGGGAAATGGCGCGCGGCTCGTTTTCGCGCAGCGCCTTGAGCACCTGGCCGAAGGGCGAATGCACCGCACGCCAGACGATGTAGAAGCCGGCGATGAACACGATCAGCACCAGGTAGTACAGGTTCAGGTCGTTGGACAGGTTGATGAAACCCAGCGCTTTGCCGCGCGGGATCTGCTGCATGCCGTTCTCGCCGCCGGTGAAATCGGCCTGCACGAAGTAGAAGTACACCATTTGGGCCATGGCCAGCGTGATCATGGCGAAGTAGATGCCGCTGCGCCGGATGGCCAGCAGGCCCATCGCCAAGCCGAGCAGCGCCGCCGCAGCCGTGCCGGCCAGAATGCCGATTTCGGTGGGCAGGCCCCAGGTCTTGAGCACATAGCCCGTGGTGTACCCCGCCAGGCCCAGGAAGGCCGCATGGCCGAAGGACAACAGACCCGTATACCCCAGCAGCAGGTTGAACGAGCAGGCGAACAGCGCATAGCAAAGCACCTGCATCATGAAGATCGGATAGACGCCCACATAGGGCAGGACGGCCAACACGATGGCCGCCAGCGCGTAGGCCAGAAGTTGGCGGTTCATTTCTCTTTTCCGAAGAGCCCGGCGGGGCGGAGCACCAGCACGATGCCCATGATGATGAAGACGACGGTGGTGGAGGCTTCGGGCCAGAACACCTTGGTGAAACCCTCGATGACGCCCAGCCCCAGGCCGGTGACGATCGAGCCCATGATCGAGCCCATGCCGCCGATCACCACCACGGCGAACACCACGATGATGAGGTCTGCGCCCATCAGCGGGCCGACCTGATTGATCGGTGCCGACAGCACGCCGGCCAGCGCGGCCAAGCCGACGCCGAGCCCATAAGTCAGGGTAATCATCAGCGGCACGTTGATGCCAAACGCGCGAACCAGCGTCGGGTTCTCGGTCGCGGCGCGCAGGTAAGC
>CALGFL010000180.1 GCA_937881145.1 uncultured Bordetella sp. | reverse complement strand
GCGCCGCGGCGTCGTAGGGCATCGTTATTTGATAGATGTGCGCGGAATTGAGCAGGCGCCTGGTGTGGTCCTGCAGGCGGAAAATGGCCGTGCCCGCGTCGGTCTGGTAGGCACGCACGCCTTCGAAGACCGACAGGCCGTAATGCAGGGAGTGCGTGAGCACGTGCGTGGTGGCGTCGCGCCATGGCACGAGCCTGCCGTCATGCCAGATGAAGCCGTCCCGGTCCGCCATCGACATGATGGTGCCCTCCCTAGAATTGTCGAGGCATTGTATCAAGCCGTGAGCGTTACAATGCGCGCCATCATGCTGTATCGCATCGCCCGTCCTGAGCCCGCCTTTGGCTTCTGAATCCTTCGAATTAGCGCCGGACACCGCCTCGCGGCGCGCCTGCCTCGACGCCTTTCGGGAGGGTGCGCGCGAGATCTCGCCGGCGATCGTCGCCAACAGCGTCTGGGGTCTGGTGACCGGCGTGGCCATGGTGAAGTCGGGCATGAGCGTGCTCATGGCCCTGGTCATCACGGTCGTCGTCTATTCCGGCACCATGCAGCTCATGGTGCTGCCGCTTCTGGCAACCCAGGCGCCCTTGTGGCTGGTGTTCATGGCCGGGTTCATGGTCAACGCGCGCTTCGTCATTTTCAATGCCGGGCTGTATCCCTTCTTTCGCGACAGGCCCGTTTGGCAGCGCATGGCCCTGGGTTTTTTCAATTCCGACGCGGCCTTCGCCATCTACATGGCGCGCTACGCGGATTGCCCCACGCTGGCCACGCCGGTGCAGCGCTGGTTCTACATCGGCATGATCTTCCCGTCCTGGCTCAGCTGGGAAGCCTTTTCCATCGCCGGCATCTACCTGAGCACCCTGGTGCCCGTGTCCTGGTCGCTGGAGTTCGCCGCCTCCCTGGCCATTCTGGCCATCGTGGTGCCCATGGCCAGGACCCGGCCCATGCTGACCACGGTGCTGTCGGCCGGCGCGGTCGCGTGGGTGGGGCAGGTTCTGCCCCTGCGGCTGGGCTTGCTGGCCGCGGTGGTGGTGGGCATCGTGGCGGGCATGCTGGTCGAGCGGCATCAACATCGGGCGAGGACGTGATGTCGAACGGTTCCTACGATATCTGGGCCGTGGTGGTGATGGTCGCCTGCGCTTTCGTCACGCGCGCGGGCTACATGCTCGTGGGCAGCTACCTGCCCTTGCCGGACGGCGTGCGGCGCGCGCTGCGTTATGCGCCGCTGGCGGCGCTCACGGCCATCATCGTGCCGGACATGATGCCCTGGCATCCGGGCGCGGGGCCGGGGTTCGACCTCAAGCTGCTGGCCGGCATCGCCGGCACGCTCGTCTTTTTGCGCACCCGCAATTCGACGCTGGTGATCGTCGTCGGGATGCTCGTGCTGTGGCTGCTGCGCTGGATCGCCTGACCTGAGCGCCGGGCGCCGCCCGGCGTCCGCCGGTGCAAGCAGTTTCTAGCCCGCGGCGTGTTCCGCGGCACGCCTGGCTTTTTCCGCCAGCGTCTCTTTCGACAAGTGCCTGGTGGTGGCGCGCGGAATGAACAGCACCAGGGCCAGGATGCAGGCCGACACCACGAAAACCGAGATGAAGGTCAGGTGCAGCGAATGCTGCAGGACCTCGCTCACCAATTTGCTATCGGCGTCGTTGAATTCCAGTGCGTGCTTGATCTGATCCGAAGTGATGGGCGAGCCGGTGCGGTTGTTGTTCAAGCCGTAATTGAGCACGGCGCCGAACAGCGCGGCGCCCAGCGTGCTGCCCAGATTGCGCGAGAACAGATTGGACGCCATGGCGCTGCCCTGCTCGGAGCGGTCGACGATTTCCGGGATCAGGATCAGGCAGCTGATGCTGAGCAGACCCATGCCGAAGCCCATGATGAGCGAGCCGATGCCGGCCTGCACGGGCGAGCTGCCCGGGTGCAGGAACACCATGAAGAGCGCGCCGGCGGGAATGAAAACGCTGCCTGCGATCATGACCGGACGCAGGCCCGTGCGCGTGAAGCTGCGGGCCGCCACCGTGGCGCCGCAAGGCCAGCCGAACATGATCAAAGTCAGCACCATGCCGGCCACGATGGGGGTCTGGTGCAGCACGCCCTGGGCATACATGGGCAGAAAAGTGGTCAGGCCGAGCAGCGCCATGCCCGCCAGCAGCGTGGCGGTGTTGGTCGAGGCGATCGCGCGGCCGCCCCAGAGCGCGAACGACACCATCGGGTCGGCCACGCGCCGCTCCTGCCAGACAAAGCCGATCGACGCCGCGACGCAGAGGGCCAGCAGCTTCCACACCCAGCCGGACGACAGGTCCGCGGCGTCGGACAGCACCATCATCAGCGAGGCCATGGCGACGGTGAAGAGCAGGGCGCCGAGCACGTCGATGGACGGCCGCTTGTGCGGCGTGTCGTGGCGCATGTAGCGCAGGAATATGGCCGCGGCGGCCAGGCCGATAGGCAGGTTGATCCAGAAAATCCAGGACCAGGGCAGGTGATGGATGATGAGACCGCCCATCATGGGGCCGAGCACGGCCGCGATGGCCCACACGCTGGCCAGATAGCCCTGCACCTTGCCGCGTTCGGCCGCGGGGTAGTAGTCGGCCACGATGATCACGCACAAGGGCTGAATGGCGGCCGCCCCGACGCCCTGGATCAGGCGAAAGGCGATGAGCCACGGCATGCTCGTGGCGAAGCCCGCCAGCAGCGAGCCCAGCAGGAAGATGGCGATGCCCAGCAGCATCATGGGCCGCCGGCCGATTACGTCGGCCAGCTTGCCGAACACCACGGTCATGGTGGTCTGGGCCAGCAGAAAAGAGGAAAACACCCAGCTGTACAGGTCCAGTCCGCTCAGGTCGGCCACGATCTGGGGCATGACGGTCGAGACGATGGTGGCTTCGATCGCCACCATGACCTGGGCGGTCATGACGGCGGCGATGATATAGGGCCGATGGGCGTGATCTGAGGCGGGCATGAGGCGGCGAGAACGGGGCGTTCGCTGCAGGAGCGAAACCGGGGCGGGGAGGCAGAGCAACCAGCCACTATAAAAGATTTTGGCTCGGGATAACCCTAGGCTGTTAAAATCGTTTATCTACCCCTATCCGGGGCGCTTTTTTTATGGCGCCGTCCGGAGCCTATCTGATGACCCTACCTACTTCTATTGATGCGTCCGCTGCAGATGCAGCACCCACTCCCAGCTTTGCGGATTTCGGCCTGCACCCGTTGCTGCTGAAGTCCATCGCCGACACCGGCTACACGACGCCTACGCCCATCCAGGCGCAGGCGATCCCGGTGGTGTCGGAAGGGCGCGACGTCATGGGCGCGGCGCAGACCGGCACGGGCAAGACGGCGGCTTTCACGCTGCCCATCCTGCATCGGCTGATGGCGTTGGCCAACACCAGCGCCTCGCCGGCCCGCCATCCGGTACGCGCTCTAATCCTGGCTCCCACGCGCGAGCTGGCCGACCAGGTCTACGAGAGCGTGAGGCGCTATGCCAAGCAAACGTCCCTGCGTTCGGCCGTGGTGTTCGGCGGCGTCGACATCGGTCCGCAGAGGGAAGCCCTGCGAGCCGGCTGCGAGGTGCTGGTGGCGACGCCGGGCCGCCTGCTCGATCACGTCGAGCAGAAGAACGTCAACCTGGGCCAGGTGGGCATCCTGGTGCTGGACGAAGCCGACCGCATGCTGGACATGGGCTTTCTTCCCGACCTGGACCGCATCATCAAACTGCTGCCGGCGCAGCGCCAGGGCCTGCTGTTCTCGGCGACCTTCAGCAACGAGATCCGCAAGCTCGCCCGTACCTTCCTGAATCATCCGGTTGAAATCGAGGTGGCCGCGCGCAACGCCACGGCCGACACGGTCACGCAGATCGCCTATCCCTTGTCGGGCGAAGCCAAGCGCGCCGCGGTGGTGCATCTGGTCAAGTCGCGCGGCCTCAACCAGGTCATCGTTTTCTCGAACACCAAGATCGGCACGGCGCGCCTGGCGCGCCAGCTCGAGCGCGACGGCGTCAAGGCCGAGTCCATCCACGGCGACAAGAGCCAGCTCGACCGCATGAAGGCGCTGGACGCGTTCAAGGCCGGCGAGCTCGAAGTGCTGGTGGCCACCGACGTGGCCGCGCGCGGCCTGGACGTGGCCGGCGTGCCTTGCGTCATCAATTACGACCTGCCGCGCAACGCCGAAGACTACGTGCACCGCATCGGCCGCACCGGCCGCGCCGGCGCCAAGGGCGAGGCCATCTCGCTGTTTGCGCCGGAGGAAGAGCGCTATCTGCTCGATATCGAGGGCCTCATCAAGCGGCAGGTGCCGCGTGGCAAACTGGATCTGCCGGCCGACGCGGTAAGCCACAGCCGCGGCGAGCGTCCCGAACGCAGCGATCGTGGCGATCGTGGCGATCGCGGCGCCCGCCGCGAGCGTCCTGCGCGCGAACACCGCGCGCCGCGCGCCGAGCCCATCGACGAATTTTTCCTCAAGCCTTATGAGCCCGCGCAAGGCGGGCCGAGCCAGCCGGATGCGTCCGGCGCGGCGGTGGCTTCATCCCAGCCCGAGATCGGCAAGCGGCCGCTGGCGGCTCTGCTGGGCGGCGGCCGCAAGGCCTAGCGATCCCGGCCTGGCGTTCGTCGTGACCGCGCCGTGCGCGATCACGCCCGCCTGAGCAGCTCGGCCACGTCGGGCAATTGCGTGCCGACAACGGGGCCGTTGGCTGCGAGATTGTCCAGCATGCGTTCCAGATGCCCGATGTGCGGCAGCATCGGGCCGTAGAACAGCACGCGTTGTCCCGCCTGGATGAGCAGGGTGGGGAAGTTCTCCACGTCTTCGTCGCCCAGCAGCTCGGGCTCGTCCTCGATGTCGATCCAGGCGTAGACATGCTGCGGCCGGGCCTCGGACAAGGCCTGCATCTTGGGTCGGTATTCGGTGCAGGTGTTGCACCAGGCGGCGCAGAAGCAGGCTACCAGCCAGGCGTCGGGCTTGGCGAGGGCCTGGCGCAGGGCCGCGCCATCGGTTGCGGGAACGAAGAGGGACATGTAGGCGAAGCGAAAGATCTTTGACCTATGATACCCGCCATCACATCTTGCTTGCCCGGTATCGCATTCCATGGTTTCCGCTTATCGCAACGACTCCCCGCCTCTTGGCCAATCGGCCGCCATCGGGCGCGCGTTCAAGCGCGCGCTGGTGTCGCAATGCCATCCGGCCATGCTGTTCGCGGTGCTGCTGCCTTTCCTGATCGCGCTGGTCGGGGCCATCCTCATGATGTGGTTTTTCTGGACACCGCTCACGGATTGGTTGCGCATGGAGCTTGCTCGCTGGGGCGCGGTGGACCGCGTCGACGACTGGCTGGCCACGGTAGGCATGTTCTCGCTCAAGCTCTATGTCACGCCCATCATCGCGGCGGCCATTCTTCTGCCGGCATCGGGCGTGCTGGGCCTGGCCATCGCGGCGGTGTTCGTCATGCCGCTGGTGCTGCGCCACCTGGAGCGCAGCGATTACCCTGGCCTGGCGCGGCAAGGCCGCAATGCCGTGGCCGTGAGCGTCTGGAACGCCATGTGGGTCAGCCTGGTCTTTGCCGCGGGCTGGGTGCTGACGCTGCCTTTATGGCTGGTTCCGCCCATGGCCATCGTGCTGCACGTCCTCTGGTGGGCCTTCGCGTTTTCGCGCATGTTGCGCGTGGACGCCATCGTCGATCACGCCAATCCGGTCGAGCGGCGCCTGCTGCTGGCGCGGCACAACCTGTCTTTCTGGGGCATGGGCCTGATCTGTGCCTTCATCAATCTGCTGCCGCCTGCCTGGGTGGTGCTGCCGGTCTACGGCAGCCTGGTGTATGCGCATTATGGGCTGGACGCGCTTGCGCGGCTGCGCGGCGAGCGTACGATCGACGTTTGAATCAGAGGATTATTTCGCATGTCTACTTCTTCCCGCCGCATCGGCCTGATCATCGTCGGCGATGAAATCCTGTCCGGCCGCCATCAAGACAAGCACTTCGCCAAGGTGGTCGAGCTGCTGGGGGCGCGCGGCATGCAACTGGCCTGGGCGCAGATCCTGGGCGACGATCGCGACATGCTGATCGCGGCCTACAAGCGCAGCTTCGCTTCGGGCGACATCGTTTTTTCCTGCGGCGGCATCGGCGGCACGCCCGACGACCACACGCGTCAGGCCGCGGCCGCGGCGCTGGGGCTGCCCCTGGAGCTGCACCCCGAGGCGCGCGAGGCCATCACCCTGCGCACCATGGAAACGGCACAGAAGGAAGGCCGCCCCGCGCCGGACATGAACACACTGGAGAACCAGCAGCGGCTGCAGATGGGTGTGTTTCCCCGCGGCTGCGAGATCGTGCCCAACCCCTACAACCGCATCCCGGGCTTCTACATCCAGGACCACACCTTCATGCCGGGCTTTCCGGTCATGGCCTGGCCCATGCTCGAATGGACGCTGGACACGCGCTATCGCGCGCTGCATCACGTCGAGCAGCGCGCCGAGCATGCCTTCCTGGTCTACGGCATTCCCGAGTCGCGCATTACGCCGGCCATGGTCGCCGTCGAGCAGCGCTGGCCCGGCGTGCGAGCCTTCAGCCTGCCCACCGTGGGCGAGGACGGCCGCCGGCCGCACATCGAACTGGGCGTCAAGGGCGAGCCCGGCCCCGCGGCCGAGGCGCTGGCCTTCCTGCAGGCCGAGGCAGAGCGCCTGGGCGGACGCATGACGCCTTAAGGCCCCGCCAGAGGCCCCGGAGCCCAGGTCTTGGGGGCCGGATTGCCAAAACCCGGCTTGGATTTCATAATGTGGGATATGACTGCCTCGTATCTTGATTCCCTCGCCCCGACCGCACAGGCGGACACCGCCTCCAAGAGCAGTGTCCGTTCATCCGAGGTCGCCATCCAGGTCATAGACCGGGCCATGCGCCTGCTCGACGCCTTGGCGGCCCATCCCGATCCCGTCACGCTCAAGGAACTGTCGGCCACCACCGGCCTGCACGCGTCCACCGCGCATCGCATCCTCAACGATCTGGTGGTGGGGCGCTATGTGGAGCGGGTCGACAATGGCCTGTACCAGCTGGGCATGCGTCTGCTGGAACTGGGCTCGCTGGTCAAGGGCCGCCTGAACGTGCGCGAAGCGGCGCAGGCGGCCATGCGCACCTTGCATCATCAGACGGGGCAGACAGTCAACCTGTCGGTGCAGCAGGGCGACGAAATCGTCTATATCGAACGGGCCTGGAGCGAGCGCTCGGGCATGCAGGTGGTGCGCGCCATCGGCGGTCGCGCGCCGCTGCACCTGACCTCCACGGGCAAGCTGTTCCTGTCCGTCGCCGACCCCAAGCAGGTGCGCTCGTATGCGCAGCGCACCGGGCTGGCCGGCCACACGCGCAACAGCCTGACCGACTTCGACCAGCTGCAGCGCGAGCTGGCGCAAGTGCGCCGCCATGGCTACGCGCGCGACAACGAAGAGCTGGAAATGGGCGTGCGCTGCATCGCCGCCGGCATCCAGGACGACACCGGCAAGCTGGTGGCCGGCCTGTCCATCTCGGCGCCCGCCGAACGCATGCGCGACGAGTGGATAGACCTGCTCGTGCACACCGCCGCGGGCATTTCCGAAGCCTTGGGCTACGAGCCTTCCGCCGCCCGCGCCTG
>CALGFL010000179.1 GCA_937881145.1 uncultured Bordetella sp. | reverse complement strand
CTGGCGTGCAATCCGTGACGCGCATTTACCGCTATTACAAGCAGTTCGGCTTCAAGACCGAAGTCATGGGCGCGAGCTTTCGCAACTCGGGGCAGATCCTGGCCCTGGCCGGCTGCGACCTGCTGACGATCAGCCCCGAACTGCTGGAGGAACTGGCCGGCAAGCAAGGCAGCGTGACGCCCGCGTTGGGCGCCGCGCCGGATGCGGACCGGACCGTCGAGCGCATGCCGGCCGACGAGGTGAGCTTTCGCACACTGATGAACGAGGACGCGATGGCCAGCGAGAAACTCTCGGAAGGCATACGCGCCTTCGTGGCGGACGGGCGCAAGCTGGATGCGTTGATCGCGTCCGTTTGATGCGCAGCGGCGTTCAAAGCCGCTCGGTCTCTCCCGCCTTGGGCTGCCACTTCATCAACGGCTTCTCGGCCAGGCTCACTGCGTAGTCGAGCAGCAGCGAGAAGATCGTCAGCACGACGATGCCGGCGAACACGGTGTTCACGTCCAGCGTGCCTTCGGCCTGCAGGATCAGATAGCCCACGCCCTGCGCCGATCCCAGGTATTCGCCCACCACCGTGCCCACGAAGGCCAGGCCCACCGAAGTATGCAGGCTGGAGAACACCCAGCTCGTCGCCGAAGGAAGATAGACGCTGCGCAGCAGCTGCTTGCGGTTGGCGCCCAGCATGCGGGCGTTGTCCAGCAGCACCGCCGGCACTTCGCGCACACCCTGATAGACGTTGAAGAACACGATGAAGAACACCAGCGTCACCGCCAGCGCCACCTTGGACCAGATGCCCAGGCCGAACCACATGGCGAAGATGGGCGCCAGGATGACGCGCGGCATGGAGTTGGCCGCCTTGATGTAGGGATCCAGGATCGCCGCGGCACGCGGCGCCAGACCCAGCCACAGGCCGCAGCCCAGGCCGCTGACGGTGCCGATGACGAAGGACAGCAAGGTCTCGACCAGCGTCACCCACAGGTGCACGTAGATCTCGCCGCCGACGAACCAGTCCCAGATGTGCACGCAGACCTGGACGGGGTCGCCGAAGAAAAAGGCCAGCTTGGGGTTTTTCGAGATGTACCACCACACCGCCAGCAATACGGCCAGCAGCAGCAGTTGCCACAGGCGCAGATAGGCGCGCCCTTGTTTGAATGACTTGGACATGATGGCGTCAGGCTCGCTTCTGCTGGGCGTAGCCCTTGAGGACTTCGTCGCGCAGCACGGCCCAGATGGCACTGTGCAGTTCGACGAAGCGCGGGTGCGCACGCACCTCGGCCACGTCGCGCGGACGCGGCAGGTCGATGTTGAATTCGCCGATGGGATGCGTACCCGGTCCGGCAGACAGCACCACCACGCGGTCGCTCATGGCAATGGCTTCGTCCAGGTCGTGCGTGATGAAAAGCACGGCCTTGCGCTTGGCCATCCAGAGATCGAGCACCTCGTTTTCCATCAGCTGGCGGGTCTGGATGTCGAGCGCCGAGAAAGGCTCGTCCATGAGAATGATATCGGGATCGCGGATGAGGGTCTGCGCCAGCATGGCGCGCTTGCGCATGCCGCCCGACATCTGGTGCGGATAACGGTCCTCTGCGCCGCCCAGGCCCACGCGGCGCAGCCAGTCGCGCGCGGCTTCGCGCGCCTGCGCCTTGGGCGTGCCCGAGAACTCCAGGCCGGCGACGACGTTGTCCAGGGCGCTGCGCCAGGGCAGCAGCGACTCGCCCTGGAACATGTAGCCGGCCCGCTTGTTGATGCCCGACAGGGGTTGGCCGAAAACGCGAACCTGCCCCGAGGAGGGGGCCAGGAGGCCCGCCCCCACGTTGAGCAGCGTGGATTTGCCGCAGCCCGTGGGGCCGACCACCGATACGAACTCGCCCGAAGCGATGGACAGGTCGACGTCCTGCACGGCCGTGTAGCGCCGGCCTTCGCCTGTGCGCGACACGAATGTGCAGGTGACGCCGTCCAGGGATAGCGCCGCGTCAACCATTGGGATATTTCTGGTTGGCGCGTTCGGCGTAGGCGTTGGTCCAGATCTTGGACAGATCGATCTTGCTCGCGTCGAAATGGGGCAGATAGGCCGCCTGGGCGGCCAGCGAGGTCTTGGGGCCGTCGGGCGGCACCAGGCCGTCGGGCGACAGGCCTTCCATGCTCTTCTTGAGCGAGGCCTTGTAGACGTCGGGCTGGCCCAGCAGATAAGCCGCCGGCACCGTCTTGGCGATCTCGTCCACGCTGGCTTTCTGGATCCACTTGTCGGCGCGCACGATGGCGTTGGCAAGAGCCTGCGCCGTGTTGGGATTGGCCTTGAGGAAGTCCAGCGAGGCGTAGAGGCACCCGGCCGGCATGTTGCCGCCGAACACCTCGTGGGTGTCCTTGAGGGTGCGGGTATCGACGACGACTTCCACGTCGCCGGAAGTCTCGAGCGTGGAGATCACCGGGTCGACGTTGCAGATGGCGTCGATCTGGCCGTTGCGCAGCGCCGAGATGGCACCCGCGCCGGCACCCACACCGATGAAGGACACGTCGCTGCTCTTCAAGCCGTGCTTGGCCAGGAAAAAGCTGACCAGCATGCTGGTCGACGAGCCCGGCGCCGTCACGCCGATTTTCTTGCCCTTGAAATCGGCCGGACTCTTGTAGCCCATTTTCTTGCTGGCGCAGAAAACGATCATGGGCGCGCGACCCTGCAGCACGAAAGTGCTGAAGAACTGCTGTTTGGCCTGCAGCAAAATGGTGTGCTCGAAGGCGCCCGAGCAGACATCGGCGCTGCCGCCAACCACGGCTTCCAGCGCCTTGGAGCCACCGGCGAAGTCGGAGATTTTCGCATCCAGCCCTTCGGACTTGAAGTAGCCGAGCTGTTCCGCGATCGTCAGGGGCAGGTAGTAAACCAGGGCCTTGCCGCCGACGGCGATATGCACGCCGGTCTTTTCGAGCTTTGCGGCGCGGGCCAAGCCCGGCACGGAAATCATGGCGCCGACACCAGCGGCGCCGGCAATTTTGAACAGGTCACGACGAGTGACTGACATGAGTTGTCTCCTGGGGCTGTTGTAGCCGGTCTGTGCCGGCACTGCGCCAGATAATACCGTAGAGACAGCTGAAACCTTCGCGGGCCCAGGGCCCCTGTGCGCAAGCGGCGCAATGCGCCGTTCGCGCTATTTCGTGGCGCGGGCCAGGGC
Organism: uncultured Bordetella sp.; assembly: GCA_937881145.1. Classification (GTDB taxonomy): domain Bacteria; phylum Pseudomonadota; class Gammaproteobacteria; order Burkholderiales; family Burkholderiaceae_B; genus Bordetella. Next base: position 5,838 of record CALGFL010000179.1, on the reverse strand, counting down.
GCTTGCCGCGCCCGCGAGCCGGGTGATCTGCGCCCAGTCCTGCGCCGCCACGGCCGCCTGGGGCGTCAACCACGAACCGCCGACGCAAACTACGTTGGGCAGCGCGAGAAAACTCGGTGCATTGTCCACGTTGATGCCGCCGGTAGGGCAGAACTTCAGCCCCGGAAACGGCCCATGCAGGGCCTTGAGCATGGGCACGCCGCCGGCCTGCTGCGCCGGGAAAAACTTGACGATCTCATAGCCCAGTTCGAGCGCCAGCAGAATATCGCTGGGCGTCATCACGCCCGGCAGCAGCGGCAGCCCTTCGTCCTGCGCGGCCTGATGCAGATCGCGCGTAAGCCCCGGCGACACGCCGAAGCGCGCACCCGCCTTCTTGGCCATCGCACACTGGCGCGGCGAAGTCAGCGTGCCTACGCCCACCACGATGTCCGGCGCCAGCCGCGCCGCCCGCTCGATAGCCGCCAGCCCCGCCGCGGTGCGCAGGGTGATCTCCAGCACCTTGACCCCACCCGCATGCAAAGCCCGCGAAACCCCTTCGCCCTGCTCCGCGGATTCAAACGCCAACACCGGAATGACCGGCCCGATACGAACGATATCGGCGACCGAAGTAGTCATGGGAAAACTCCTGGAATCAAGCCGCACACAACAGGCAGCGACAAAAAGAAGAAGGGATGATCACGGCAAAAGTATATCGACCGCCCCCAATTACTCCCAAAAAAACGCTCCCTCCCCCAGCAACCGCCCTACCCCCTCCCTGAGGGAGGGCTGGGGAGGGGGAGCCCTATACGGGTGGGTCCCCAGGACCCACCAATTACGAATTCCAGCAAGCGGGCTCCGCCCGCTCTGCTAGAATTCGTAATTGGTGGGTCCCTTCGCATGGTGCGGCGGTGAACCTGGTCAGGTCGGGAACGAAGCAGCCATAGTCGTTTAGCGCCAGTGCCGAAGTAAGGCTCACCTCTTCATACCTAAAGGGCGCCGATGGCGCCCTTTTTCATTTTCCCCGGCCGCACCTAGATCTTGTGCGTGGACAGCAGGATGCTGGTTTCCGTGCTGGCCACGCCCGGAACGCTGCGGACCACATTGAGCACGCGATCGAACGACTCCAGCGTATCGGTGCGCAGTTCGGCGATCAGGTCCCAGCGGCCATTGGTCGTGTGCAAAGCCACCACGTTCGGATTGCCGCGCAGCACGCGCCGCACCTCTTCTTCTTCGTTGCCTTCGACCTTGATGGACATGAGGGCGCGGATGCGGTGCCCTTCGGCTTCCGGCCGGAGCCGGACCGTGTACCCGACGATCGTGCCGTCGGCCTGCAGCCTGGCGATGCGGTTCTGCACGGTGGCGCGCGCGATCCGCAACTTCTTGGCCAGCATGACGACCGGCGTCCTGGCATCGGCGCGCAACAGCGAGATCAGCTCGCGATCGATATCGTCCATGGATATCGCTCCATTTGTCACTTTGACATCTTGAATGGGCAAATTGTAAGTATTGGCGAATATTTTGCCAACTTGAACCATTCAAATTGGCACCACTTTGCGCAAATAATCTCCTAACTGCCGCAAATCGCGCGCACGATTCCAAGGAGAACCCCATGACCCGCTTCATCGATGTTTCGACCATGTCCCGCCTGGTGCATGACGTCGGATTGGGCCGCTTCATCGGGGAACTGGCCGACACCATCCAGGAGGATTTCCTCCACTGGCCGGAGTTCAATAAATCGGCACGCATCTCTAATCACTCCGAAAACGGCGTGATCGAGCTCATGCCCGTGTCCAATGCCGGGCGCTATGCGTTCAAGTATGTCAATGGCCATCCGAGCAACACGCGGCATGGGCTGTACACCGTGATGGGCTTCGGGGTCCTGGCCGAGGCCGATACCGGCTACCCCCTGCTGCTGTCCGAGCTGACGGTTGCGACCGCGCTGCGCACCAGCGCGACTTCGCTGATGGCGGCGCGCGCGCTGGCGCGGCCCGGTGCTCGCCGCATGGCGTTGATCGGCAACGGCGCGCAAAGCGAGTTCCAGGCGCTGGCCTTTCACAGCCACCTGGGCATCGACGAAATCGCTGTCTATGACACGGACCCGCGCGCCACCGAAAAGCTGATCCGCAATTTGTCGGCCTACCCCGGGCTGGCGATTACGCGCGCAGCCTCCACGGCCGAGGCGGTGCGCGGCGCGGACATCGTCACGACGGTGACCGCCGCCAAGGCCCATGCCGCCGTTCTGACGCCGGACATGATCGAGCCGGGCATGCACATCAACGCCGTAGGGGGCGACTGCCCGGGCAAGACCGAACTGCATGCCGACATCTTGCGCATGGCGCGCGTGTTCGTCGAATACGAGCCGCAGACGCGCGTCGAAGGCGAGATCCAGCAAGTGTCGCGGGACTTCCCCGTCGTGGATCTGTGGCGCGTGCTGGCCGGCACCGAGACCGGCCGCCAGAGCGCCGGACAGGTGACCCTGTTCGACTCCGTGGGCTTTGCCCTTGAGGACTACTCCACCCTGCGCTACGTGCATGAGCAGGCGCAGAAGCGCTCGCTGGGCGAACGCGTGGAACTGGTGCCTGGCTCGGACGATCCGAAAGATCTGTTCCGCCATACGCGCCCCGATTGCGCACGCATTGCGATGCGCCGCGTCGCCTGAAGCGTCGAAGGCGAAGCCGCGTACCGGCGCAGCGCATCGCAATGCGCTGCGCCGGTTGTGTTTAGGCCGGCCGCGCCTACGCCGGCCGCGCAAATATCCGTCGGGTCAGGTCGAAGGCGACGACGTTGCCCAACAGCACCAGCAACAGCCCGACGAAAGTCAGCGGCGTCCAGCGGTAGCCTTCGAAAAGCGTCGAGGCCACCAGCGCCACGATCGGAAACAGAACCGTGGAATAAGCGGCCCGCTCCGGGCCGATCCGTCCGACCAGCGTCAGGTAGGCGGTAAAGCCGATCACCGAGCCCGCCACGGCCAGATAGGCCAGCGCGCCGAGATAACGCACATCCATCTCGACCCGCAGCGGCAAACCGGCCGACACGCTGCCGATCAACAGCACCGCGGTGCCTATCAGCATGGCCCAGCCATTGGTGGCGAAGGGATGCAGGCCCATGGACTGCATGCGGCTGGACAGCAGATTGCCGATCGAAAAGCACAGCGTGCCGAGAAACGCCGCGATCAGCCCGAGCCAAGTGGCCGGATCGGCGAGATGGCCCGTCATCTGCTGCAGGAATAGGCAGGCGATGCCGACCAGGCCCAGCACCGCTCCGCCTATCGTGGTCGCCTGCAGCGGCCGCCCCATGAAGAGGCGCCCGTTGATCGAATTGAGCAGCGGCGCGGTCGAGAACACCACGGCGACCAGGCCGCTGGGCACGATGTTCTCGGCATAGTAGAAGCACAGAAAATTCAGGCAAAAGAGCGCCAAGCCCTGGGCGAACAGATACCGCCACGCCGCGCGCGGCGGCCACAGGGGGCGGCGCGCGGCACACAGCAGCGCGAACATCATGAGCGCGGCCAGGCCGAAGCGCCAGGCGATCGAGACGGGCGCCGCCACGACGCCGAGCTGCCATTTGATGGCAATCCAGGTGGTCCCCCAGATCAGGACCGTGGTCATGTAGAGCAGAAAGTTCATGGTTCAGAAGAAGAAACCGATGCGCCCACTATGGCGCGAAGCGCGGGCGCGCGATTGTCCAGGATTGCGCATTTCTCGCGGCGGGCAGCCACCGCGGTGCGATCGAGGCATAAACTCGTTCGACCAGCCCACCCTTTGCGTTCACTTACTCGCTCCCGATGGCCGCCCAGTCTTCCCTGCCCGCGCTCGATACCGCCGACACCCCTTTCGGGCTGCATTCGGTGTGCCGCACGCTGAGCCAGGCCAATGCGACGCTCCAGCGCTTTGCCTGGCTGGGCGACCAACTCGCGGTCGCGGTCTGGACGCGCCAGACGCGCGAAGCCGAGACGATCTACCAGCAGCCGGGTCATCACACGCTGTCGTGCTATATCGACGGCGGCTACCGCACCGAACGGCAGCGGATGCCGGGCATCTATGGCGCCCCCAAGCGACTGTGCGCATTGCCGGGCGATCACGAATCGCGCTGGTGGGTGCGGGGCCACATGCATTTCATGCACTTTTATTTTCTGCCCGAGCACTTTGCGCGCGGTGCGGTGCGCGAACTCGACCGCGAGCCGCGCGAGATCACGCTGGCGGACCGCACCTATTTCGAAGACGAGCGCATCGCCGCGCTTTGCCGCGCGCTGGCAAACGAGGACTGGACCGATCCGGCGGGCTTGCTCCGCAGCAACGAAACCGCGCATGAAGTGCTGAGCCAGCTGCTGCGCAGCCAGGGCGTGCTGCGCTCGGGCGCCAAGCCCAAGGGCGGTCTGTCGGTGGCGACGCGGCGGCGCCTGCGCGACTATATCGACGCGCATCTGGACACCTGCCTGACGCTGGGCGAACTGGCCGATCTCGCCTGCTTGTCCGAATACCATTTGGCCCGCATGTTCCGCGCCTCGTTCGGCAAGCCGCCTCATGCCTGGATCGCCGCCCAGCGGCTCGATCGCGCCCGCATCCTGCTGCGCGACACGGCCCTGCCCGTGGCCCAGGTCGCGGCGCAATGCGGCTACGCCGACGCCAGCCATTTCAACCACCGTTTTCGCGACGCGTTCGGCGCGGCGCCCAATATGTATCGCCAGGCACTGCGGCAATAGCCGCCCGGCTACAATCCGGCCATGACATATTTGGTACTGGCCCGCAAATGGCGCCCGCGATCCTTCGACACCCTCATCGGGCAGGATCACGTGGTGCGCGCCCTGACCCACGCGCTGCAAACCCAGCGCCTGCATCACGCCTGGCTTTTCACCGGCACGCGCGGGGTCGGCAAGACCACGCTGTCGCGCATCCTGGCCAAATCGCTCAACTGCGAGACCGGCATCACGTCCACGCCCTGCGGCCACTGCCGCGCGTGCACCGAGATCGACGCCGGCCGCTTTGTCGATTACCTCGAGCTGGACGCGGCCTCGAACCGCGGCGTCGAGGAAATGACCCAGCTGCTCGAACAGGCGGTCTACGCGCCGGGCGCGGGGCGCTTCAAGGTCTACATGATCGACGAAGTGCACATGCTCACCGGGCATGCGTTCAACGCCATGCTCAAGACGCTGGAAGAGCCGCCGCCGCACGTCAAGTTCATCCTGGCCACGACCGATCCGCAGAAGATCCCGGTGACGGTGCTGTCTCGCTGCCTGCAGTTCAACCTCAAGCAGATGCCCCCCGACGCCATCGTGGGCCATCTGCAAAGCGTGCTGGGCCAGGAAAGCATCCCCTTCGAAGTGCCGGCCCTGCGCCTGATCGGCCAGGCCGCGGCCGGATCGATGCGCGATGCGCTGTCGCTCACCGACCAGGCCATCGCCTACAGCGCCGGGGACCTCACCGAAGAAGCGGTGCGCGGCATGCTCGGCACCATAGACCAGCGCCATCTGGCGCGGCTGCTCGACGCCCTGTGCGACGGCGATGCGACAGGCGTGCTGGCCGTGGCCGACGAACTCTCCACGCGTGGCCTGTCGTATGCCGGCGCGCTGGCCGACCTGGCCGTGCTGCTGTCCAAGATCGCGATCGTCCAGCGCGTGCCCGGCGCCCTGCCCGCCGACGACCCCATGACGGCCGACATCATGCGTCTGGCCGGGCGCCTGCATGCCGACGCCGTACAGCTGTTCTACTCCGTGGCCGTGCACAGCCGCGGCGAGCTGACGCTGGCACCCGACGAATACGCCGGCTTCATCATGGCCTGCCTGCGCATGCTGGCGCTCAATGGCGACGCCGGCCCTGCCACGGCGCTGCAGGCGCCTGGCACATCGGCCGCGGCCGCGGC
>CALGFL010000178.1 GCA_937881145.1 uncultured Bordetella sp. | reverse complement strand
GCAGCACCGGCACGGGCACGGGCGAAACCGGCGACTATGCGGTGTTCGAGTCCATCGTCCAGACCAAACTGCTGGCCACGGTCGCCACCTTCGAGCCCTTCGTCGCGCCCATGCGCGCGGCAGGGGCAGGGCGGCTGGTGGGGCTGGCCAGCGTGGCAGGCGTGCGCGGCCTGCCCGGCGCAGGGGCCTACAGCGCGTCCAAGGCGGCGGTGGCGGTCTATTGCGAAAGCCTGCGACTGGAGCTCGCGGACAGCGGCGTGCGCGTGGTGACGATCGCGCCCGGCTATATCGATACGCCGATGACGCAGCACAATCCCTATCGCATGCCTTTTCTCATGCCGGCCGATGCCTTTGCCGACAAGGCACATGCGGCGATCGAGCGCGGCGTGTCTTATACGGTGATTCCCTGGCAGATGGGCGTGGTGGCCAAGATCATGCGGCTGCTGCCCGATGCCGTCTACGATCGCCTGGCGCGCAATGCGCCGCGCAAGCCGCGGTCGATGGGTTCTTAAGTTGCTGCGGCTGAAGAGTCCGAGCTTCAAACCACGTCGTCGCGCGCAGGCTCGGCAATGTGCCGGTCGTCGCTCCAGTCCAGTACGCGCCAGTCCTGATCGTCGACCTGCACGCGGTTGATGGCGGCGTTGAGCATTTTGGTGTGACGCGGCTCGCTAAGGGCGATGCCGTTGGCCCGGCGCCAGATGAGATCGAGCACGCCACCGTGCGTCACCACCAGGATGCGATGGCTGGCGTGACGGCGCGCCAGCTCTTCGATGGTGTAGAGGACGCGGGAATTGAAGCCGCCCAGCGTTTCGCCGCCTTTCAGCAGACGATCGGGATCGCGGCTGCGCCAGGCGGCCGCGGCCTCGGGGGCGGTCTCGTCCAGGGTGTCGTATTGCAGGCCTTCGAGCACGCCGAAGTTGCGCTCGCGTATGCCGTGCTCGATGTGCACGGGCAGGCCGACGGCGGCGGCCACCGCCTGCGCCGTGGCGCGCGCGCGGCGCAGGTCGCTGCTGTAGAGCGCGGCGAAGGGCGTATCCACCACGTCGTCGCGCAGGCGCTGGGCCAGGCGGGCGGCCTGGGCCAGGCCCGTGTCGTTCAAGGGAATGTCTTGCCAGCCTTGCAGGCGCCGTGCGAGATTCCAGTCGGTTTCGCCGTGACGGATGAACCAGAATTCAGACATCGGTGATACAGGCGATACAAGCGGTCATCAGGCGGTTGCCGAGTTCGTGCCCGATTGCGATTGCAGCGACTGGATCTGGGATTCGAGCGCGGTTTCCTGCGAAGACAGGGCCGCGGCCTGGCCGGCCGTGGAACCGCTGCTGGACGAGGCGCTGCCGTTCGATTGCAAGGCCTGCAGCTGGGCCATGATGGCCTGCAGTTCGGCTTCGAGCTGCTGCAATTCGCCGGTGCCGCCCCCCGAGGAACTGCCACCGCCGCCATTCTTGGCGGTCTGGGCGGTGCTGCTGCCGCTGGATGCGCTGTCGGTGGTTCCGGACACGGCACTGGGGCTGGAAGCCCCATTGGCCAAGGCATCGCTGCTCAGCTGGATACCCTGCTGCACAGGCGCGGCCGATGCCGCGTTCACGACCGATTCCACGGAGGAGGAGCTCTTCTTTTGCGAGCTGTCGAACAAACCTGCAACCGTGGACAGCACGGACACGGCGGCGGAGATCGGCGAGAGGGACAGGGACATGATGGGGACTCCGTAAGCACACAACAACCGTCACCCATTGGCCGGGCACGAGATGGCCGTATTGTTGCCCCGGTTTTAGGCCACGTCTACACTTGAAATAACTATTTCACATGAGTGAGTTGTATGTCGAATCGTGCCGCGTATTTCCCCACCTGGCGTCGCGTCGACGGCTTCGCCGCCGACGCCGTCGTCGCACCTGACGAGAAACTGTCGGGCGGACGCACCCTGGTCATGGGCGCCCAGCACGTGGTCGCCATGTTCGGCTCCACGGTGCTGGCGCCGCTGCTCATGGGCTTCGACCCCAGCCTGTGCATACTCATGTCGGGCGTGGGCACGCTGATCTTCTTTCTTTTCGTGGGCGGGCGGGTGCCCAGCTACCTGGGATCGAGTTTCGGCTTCATCGGCGGGGTCATCGTCGTCACGGGCTACACGGGCAGCGGGCCCAACCCCAACATCGGCGTGGCGCTGGGCGCCATCATGGCCTGTGGCCTGGTGTACATACTGATCGGCCTGATCGTCTGGGCTGCCGACGCGCGCTCGAACAACGGCTCGGGCTGGATCGAGATCCTGATGCCTCCCGTGGTGACGGGTGCCGTGGTGGCCGTCATCGGCCTGAACCTCGCGCCGCTGGCGGCCAGGAACGCCATGGGGCACGGCGGCTTCGACACGGCCATGGCGCTGGTCACCATACTCTGCGTGGGCGGGGTGGCCGTGTTCACCCGCGGCATGGCCCAGCGCCTGCTGATCCTGCTCGGGCTGATCCTGGCCTGCGTCATCTATGTGGTGTGCGCCAATGTCCTGGGGCTGGGCAAGCCCATGGACTTCTCCCACATGGCCGCCGCGGCCTGGTTCGGCCTGCCCGTGTTCGCCACGCCGGTGTTCCACGCCAGCGCCATGGGCCTGATCGTGCCGGTGGTCGTCATCCTGGTGGCGGAAAACCTGGGCCACGTGAAGGCGGTCAGCGCCATGACCGGGCAAAATCTCGATCCCTACCTGGGCCGGGCCTTTGTAGGCGACGGCGTGGCCACCATCGTGTCGGCCGCGGTGGGCGGCACGGGTGTGACCACCTACGCCGAGAACATCGGCGTCATGGCGGCCACCCGCATCTATTCCACCCTGATATTCGTGGTGGCGGCGCTGATCGCCATCGTGCTGGGCTTCTCGCCCAAGTTCGGCGCCCTGATCCAGGCCATACCCGGCCCGGTGCTGGGCGGCATGTCGGTGGTGGTGTTCGGGCTGATCGCCGTGACGGGCGCGCGCATCTGGGTGGTCAACCGCGTCGATTTTTCCGACAACCGCAATCTTATGGTGGCCGCGGTCACGCTGGTGTTCGGCGCCGGCGATTTCACGGTCAAGCTGGGCAGTTTCGTGTTGGGCGGCATCGGCACGGCGACTTTCGGCGCCATCTTGCTCCATGCCTTCCTGCGGCTTGGCAAAAAAGCCTGAGTCCTTGCAATCCCCGGCGTTTTTGACCACAATACGCCTAACGAATGCCCCGGCTCATGCCTGAGCCGGGGTTTTATTTTTGTCCGCGCTTTGCCGTGCCGCCCAGTGCATGCAGGCGCCAGCCCCATTATTTGATTATCGAAAGTCCGGAACCATCATCATGGCTGCCATTCCTTTGACCTCGCGCGGCGTCGAGCGCCTGAACCAAGAATTGCATCGGCTCAAGACCGTCGAGCGTCCCTCGGTCATCAACGCCATTGCCGAAGCGCGTGCCCACGGCGACCTGTCGGAAAACGCCGAATACGAAGCCGCCCGTGAACGCCAGGGGTTTATTGAGGGTCGCATCGCCGAACTGGAAGGCACGCTGTCCAACGCCCAAGTCATCGACCCTACCGCGCTCAATACCGACGGCCGTGTCGTGTTCGGCGCCACGGTCGAGATCGAAGATCTCGAATCGGGCGACCGTCTTGCCTATCAGATCGTGGGCGATGCCGAGTCCGACATCAAGGCCAACCTGATCTCCGTCTCCAGCCCCGTGGCCCGCGCCCTGATCGGCAAGTCCGAGGGCGATGTGGTCGAGGTTCGCGCGCCCTCCGGCTTGCGCGAATACGAGATCATCGGCGTTCGCTACGTGTGAAAAAAAGCGAGGGCATCGCCCTCGCTCAGGTTTTGCGAAAAGGGCGCCGTCGATCGGCGCGCTTTTGTCGAACAGGGTGCAAACCCTTCAAGATTTCTTGAAAGCCCGCACCGTTTTCTGACCGGCGGACGGTCCGCGGCGCGTGCCGGCCCGCAGGCTCAGCGCGCTGCCCGAGCGGCGCGGAACGCCGTGCGCGGCGGAAGCCGTCTTGCGCGTGCTGGGCCGCAGCGGCTTGCCCGTCTGCGGTACGGCGCGGGACGGGCGTGCGGGCTCCTGCGCTTCGGGCTCGGCAGGCCTGCGGCGCGGCGTCCTGGCGAGTTTCTTGCCTTCGGCGGCCATTTTCTTGGGCGTGTGCGGTTCCGACGCCTTGCGCTTGGCCGGCTTGGCGGCTTGATCCGCGCGTGCCGCGGGTGCGGGCGTGTTCGCCGAAGGGCGGTAAAGAATGAAGATCTTGCCCAGATGGTGCACCGGGGCGCAGGACAGCGCCTCGCAGATGTCGGCCAGCAGGGTTTCGCGGGTTTCGCGGTCTTCGCCGCCTGCGCGCACCTTGATCAGGCCATGCGCGGCGAGCGCCAGGTCGATTTCCTTGAGCACGGCGCTCGACAGCCCCTTGTCGCCGATCAGCACGACGGGTTTGAGGGGGTGTGCCGCCGAACGCAGGTCGCTGCGTTCGCGAGAGGTGAGTTCTAATATAGGCATTGCCGAATTGTACGCATAATGGCCAAGAATAAATTCTCCAAAGAGTGGATCCAGCAGCACATCAACGACCCCTACGTGAAGATGGCCCAGCAAAAGGGCTATCGGGCGCGGGCGGCCTTCAAGCTGATCGAGATCCTCGACATCGAAAAACTGATGCGCCGCGGCGACCTGGTGGTCGACCTGGGGTCGGCGCCCGGCAGCTGGTCGCAGGTGGCGCGCGAGCGCCTGGCCGGGCCGGGAGGCGTCGTGGATGGCCGCATCATTGCACTGGACATCCTGCCCATGGAGCCGGTGGCCGGCGTCGAATTCATCCAGGGCGACTTTCGCGACGACGAAGTGCTGCGCCAGCTCGAGGAAAAAGTCGGTCCGCAGGCAGTGGACCTTGTAATTTCCGATATGGCCCCCAACCTGTCGGGTGTGGGAGTGGCCGACTCCGCCCGGATCCAGCACGTCTGTGATCTGGCCCTGGAATTTTCCTGCGCCCACTTGAAGCCCGAAGGCGCCCTGATCGTCAAGGCCTTCCACGGCAGCGGGTTCTCGCAGATCGTCGAGTCCTTCAAGCAGCGTTTTCGCCGGGTGGTGGAACGCAAGCCCAAGGCCTCGCGCGACCGGTCGGCGGAAACCTTCCTCGTGGG
>CALGFL010000177.1 GCA_937881145.1 uncultured Bordetella sp. | reverse complement strand
ATGACCGCCCGTGATGCGCGGCGTTGTTCGCTTCGATCGCGTCCTCGACCTTGCCGTACTTGAGCACGTACAGGATCGGCGCGAACGTCTCGGTCCGCACGATCCCGGTCTGCTCGGGCATCCCGACGATGGCCGGGCGCACGTAGAAGCCCTTTTCGTTGCCCGCAACGACGTGGCGTTCGCCGCCGAAAACCTTGCCGCCCTCTTTCCTGGCCTGCTCGAGCGCGGCCTGCATGCGGTTGAACGAAGGCTCGTCGATGAGCGGCCCCATCAGCGTGCCCTGCTCCAGCGGATTGCCGATCTTGACCTTGCCGTAAAGCGCCTTGAGCCGCTCGACGGTCTTGTCGTAAATGCTTTCGTGCACGAACAGGCGGCGCAGCGTGGTGCAGCGCTGGCCGGCGGTGCCCACCGCCGAGAACAGGATGCCACGCAGGGTCAGCTCCATGTCGGCCGTGTTCGACACGATGCCCGCGTTGTTGCCGCCCAGCTCCAGCAGGGAGCGGCCGAAGCGGCGCGCGACTTCCACGCCGACCGCGCGGCCCATTTCGGTGCTGCCGGTGGCGCTGACGATGTTCGAGCGCCGATCGGAGACCAGCTTGGCGCCGACGTCGCGCCCGCCGATGACCACGCTGGTGAGGCCTTCGGGCGCATCGCCGAATTCTTTGAGCGCTTCCTGCAGGATCTTGTCCACGGCCAGCGCGGTCAAGGTCGCCTTTTCCGACGGCTTCCAGATCACGGCGTTACCGCATACCAGGGCCAGCGCGGCATTCCACGACCACACCGCGGCCGGGAAGTTGAACGCCGAGATGACCGTGCAGACCCCCATGGGATGCCACGTCTCGGCCATGCGATGGCCGGGGCGCTCCGAGGCGATGGTCAGGCCGTACAGCTGCCGCGAAAGGCCGACCGCGAAGTCGCAGATGTCGATCATTTCCTGCACTTCGCCCATGCCTTCCTGGAGGATCTTGCCGGTCTCGAGGGTGATGATGCTGCCCAGCGCGGCCTTGCGCTCGCGCAGCTTGTTGCCCAGCAGGCGAACCAGTTCCCCGCGCCGCGGCGCCGGCACGTTGCGCCAGGCCTTGAACGCTTCCTGGGCCTTGCCCAGCGCGGCGTCGGCCTGCGCGACGGTCTGGCTGGCGACGCGGCCGATGAGCTCGCCGTCGATCGGCGAATGGACGGCGATGTCGCCCGCTTGAGCGAGCTGGGAAATGCCGAGTTCAGAGAGAATGGTTGCTGCTTTCACGGTAAAACCTCGTAAATATCATTGATTTGAAGCGAGGCGCCCGCCGGTCGGGCGGGCGCCTTGTACTGCGTCGGGCGCAAAGCTTACTCGCCCGTCTTGGTGGTCACGGTCACCCAGTTGCCGTTCTTGACTTGATACAGGGTCGAGCTCGAGTTCTTCAGGTCGCCTTCCTTGTTGAACGCGATATGGCCCGTGATGCCGTCGTAGTCGCTCGCCTTCAGGTCGGCGTTGAACTTGGCGGGATCGGTGGAGTTGGCTTTTTCCATGGCGTTGATGCCGAGCCAGGCCGCATCGTAGGCGAACTGCGCATAGGCCAGCACGTCCTTGCCGAACTTCTGCTTGAACTTCGCCTCGAAACCCTTGCCCTTGGGCAGGATGTCCAGGGGCTGGCCGTACTCCCAGGCCTGGGCGCCCTCGGCATCGGCGCCGGCGATCTTGATGAAATCGGCATCCTTGACGCCGCCGCCGCCGACGAACTGGGCCTTGATACCCAGCTGGTGCATGCGCTTGACCACCTGGGCCGCCTGCGCGTCCAGGCCGCCGAAGAAGATCAGATCCGGCTTGTGGCTCTTGATGGCCGTGAGCTGTGCCGAGAAATCCACCGCCTTGTCGTTGGTGAACTCCCGGTCGACGATCTCGGCGCCATGCGCCTTGGCCGCCTTGATGAACTCGTCGGCTTCGCCTTGGCCGAACGCCGTGCGGTCGTCCATGACGGCAATGCGCTTGGCCTTGGTGACCGTCACGGCGTACACGCCGGCATTGCCCGCATTCTGCGCGTCGGTGGCGATGATGCGGTAGATGGTGTTGAACCCGGCCTGGGTGATGACCGGATTGGTCGCCGAGGGCGTGATCATGGGAATGCCGGCCTTGGCGTAGATCGGCGAGGCCGGGATCGTGGTGCCGGAGTTGAAGTGGCCGACGACGAACGCGACCTTGTCGTCCACCAGCTTCTGCGCGGCCTGCACGCCGACGCGCGGGTCGGCCTGATCGTCCTGCGAGTCGATGACGAACTTGACCTTCTGGCCGCCGATGGTCGGATTGGTCGCGTTGGCTTCGTCCAGCGCCAGCCGCACGCCGTTCTCGATGTCCTTGCCGTAGGCGGCATTGCCGCCCGTGAGCGGACTGGCCACGCCTACCTTCACCTCTACCTGCGCATAGGCGGAACTCGCCGCCAGCATGAGGGACACGGCAAGAAAAACGGGACGAGGAGAAATACGAAAACGAGAAACCATGGTGGAGATTCCTTTGTTATCTATCGTAGACACAACACGCCAGCTGCGTCGCAGCGGATTTCGGCGCGCGCCATTCTTCTCCCCGACAACGGACCGTGACGGGGATGTAAGTCGATTGTGAGTAGCCTATAGGCCCGCATCAACCAATATCTATGCACAACCTGATGAGTTTTCATCATCATGCCTATAAAATCGAGCGAATTCAGAGGTACTTCGCCGTCGCGCCGGGCATTGGGAGATACCCCAATGCCCGCCGGGCGGGTTCAAATCGGCTATTGGACGCAATGACGGACGCATCATGAGGAAATTCAAAATCCCCAATATGGGAGCCCTGATGGCGTTCGAAGCCGCCGCGCGCCACGAAAGCTTCACCCACGCCGCCAAGGAACTGTTCCTCACCGAAAGCGCCGTTTCCCGGCAAATCGCCACGCTGGAATCGAACCTGGGCGTGCGGCTGTTCGTGCGCGCCAAGCAGCGCGTCGTCCTCACCCGCGCGGGCCGCCTGTACGGCACCCAGGTGCGGCGCACGCTCGAAGCGCTCGACCGCGATACGCTCTCCATCATCGCCCACGGCAGCAGCGGCGGTTATCTCGAGCTCGCGGTCCTGCCCGCCTTCGCCTCACAATGGCTCATCCCGCGCATGAAGGACTTCAACGACCGCACGCCCGACGTGCGCGTCAACATGGGCATCCGCACGAGCATTTTCTCGTTCGAGGAATCGCATTTCGACGCCGCCATCCATTACGGCAAGCCGACCTGGCCTGGAACGTCGTCGGACTATCTCTTCGGCGAAGAGGTCGTGCCCATCTGCTCGCCCTCGCTCTTGACCCGCCCCGTCAAGAAAGCCCGCGATCTGCTGGACTACCCCCTGCTGCACTCGACGACCCGCCCGAACGGATGGTCCGCCTGGTTCGCCCATCACGGCGTCCAAGACAATTCCACGATGCACGGCGTGCGCTACGAACTGCACACCATGCTGATCGCCGGCGCGGCCACCGGCCTGGGCATCGCCCTGGTGCCGAAATTTTTTGTCGATGGCCAGCACGAGCAGCTGGGCATCATGATTCCCTTCGAGGCCAGCTCGCCGGTCGATTCGGCCTATTACCTGGTCTACCCCACGGAACTGAGCCACGGCAAGCCTTTGGAGCTCTTTCGCGCCTGGCTGCTCGGGCAGGCGGACGCGTACAACGCCGCGATCGGACAATGAAATCTTCCGTCCGGGAGCCGGGTTGAGGCACACTACGACAGCCCGGAACGCAACCCGACGGTGCAGCCCCCACCTCAGCCAGACTAGGAATCATCAATGTCCGACAACCCTCGGCACCTGGACGAACTGATTCGGCAGTGCGCTCAAAAGCGAGAAGCAGCCCTTGAAGAACTGTATCGACTCAGCGCCCCGCATCTATTCGCGCTTGCCACTCGTATATTGAGGCGTAAAGACCTGGCCGAAGAAGTGCTGCAGGAGAGCTTCCTGAGCATTTGGCGCAATGCCGGCCGCTTTTCGGCCGAACAGAGCCAGGCCATGACATGGATGACCCACATTGTGCGCAACCGGTGTATCGATCTTCTGCGCCGCCCCGACTGCGAAAGGCCGGATCCGGACGGCATGGTGCTGGATGCCTGGGCCGACGAGGCCGCCGGGCCGCTCGAGCGTCTGCGCAGCCATCAGGACAGCCGCAGACTGGCGGACTGCATGGCGCAACTGGAGTCCAGGCAACGCATGGCAATCGCCCTGTCATTCTTCGATGATCTCAGCCACGGCGAAATTGCGAGTCGCCTGGACTCGCCGCTGGGGACGATCAAAAGCTGGGTACGCCGGGGCATGGAACGCCTCAAGAGGTGTCTGTCATGAAAGCCTACGACGATCCGCAATTGCGTGCCCGCCTGGCGGCGGATTACGTATCGGGCGCGATGCGCGGCGGTGCCCGGCGCCGTTTCGAGGGTCTGATGGCCGCCGATGCGTCGCTGCGCCGCCAGGTGCGATCATGGGAAGACGATCTGTATGCGCTGGTCTGGGCGATCCCCCCGGTCATGCCTTCGAGTCGCGTCTGGCGGGCCATACGCAAGCAGATCCGCCAGAAGACGCCTGCGCGGATGAGGAACTGGGGCTGGGACGGCGCCTACCTCGGGCGCCTGGGTGCGGCGACGCTGGCCGCGGCGCTGATCGCCATGGCGGGGATCCAGCCCGTGTGGCTGAACCGCGCCCAGCCTGCC
>CALGFL010000176.1 GCA_937881145.1 uncultured Bordetella sp. | reverse complement strand
TCGACGGGATGATGCAGAAGCTGCAGCGGTGATTGCAGCCTTCGGAAATCTTCAGATAGGCGTAATGCCGCGGCGTGAGCTTGATGCCCTGCGGCGGCACCAGGTCGATCAGCGGGTTGTGGTCCTGTCTGGGCGGTGCAGCGTCGTGCACGGCGCGCACCACCTGCTCGTATTGCTGCGGGCCGGTCACGGCCAGCACGCTGGGGTGCACGTTGCGGATGACGGACTCTTCCACGCCCATGCAGCCGGTGACGATGACCTTGCCGTTCTCGGCGAGGGCCTCGCCGATGGCATCGAGCGATTCGGCCTTGGCGCTGTCGATGAAGCCGCAGGTGTTGACCACGACGACGTCGGCGTCGTCGTAGCTGGGGCTGATCTGATAGCCCTCGGTACGCAGCTGCGTGAGGATGCGTTCGGAGTCGACCAGGGCTTTGGGGCAGCCGAGGGAGACGAAGCCTACTTTGGGCGCGGTGGCGTTGGACATAAAAAAACGGTTTCCTGGCAAGCCCTTATTGTACTGCGGGCCCGGACAGGCTCCGGCGCGGGACAGGCGCGGCTTCTACGCGCAGGGCCGCGGCGAACGGCTCATGCCGACAGCCGCTCGTGCGCGATGAGGGCGCAGAAGACGATGCCCGCGGCAAGACTGGCGCAGCCGCTGTAGTAGACCAACCCGAGGATCCATCCGCGCGCGGCGATCGCCAGCCACAAGGCCGCGAGCAGGGCGCCCCATCCGATACCGCGCAGGCTGCGCGAGGCCGCCCGGGTAAGGTCTTTGCCGAACACGGCGGCCTGGTGGCGCGCCATGGCCAGCGCCAGGCAGGCAAAGGCCAGCACGCACAGCAGCAGATGAGCGGGCAGCGCCCTCACGCTCGCTCGTCCCGCGCAAGGACCCGCGGGACGCGCAGCGCCTGCGGCCGAGGACGGCACCGGGCCGCGTAGATCGCGAACATCGCATGCAGGGCCGCGAATGCCCACATTGCCAGATCGAATCCCGCATAGACCCAATCATGCGTGGCCACGCTATGCCAGAAGGGGCGCCGGGTCGTGAGCGCATTGAGCACGGGCAAGAGCGCCATCGAGGCCGCGGCGAGCCACAGCAGTTCGATCCACGCGCGCCGGGCGGGGCGCAAGACGGCGTACAACAAGGCCGCGCACCATGCGGCGAAGAACACATCGATTTCCGCGGCGGCACGATGCGGGATCGGCAAGGGCAGCAGGCGGTTGGCCCAGAGGTAAGCGGTCATGGCGATGGAAAGCCCCGCGATGGCCGCGATGTTCAGGCGCTCGACCAGGCGAAAACCCAGGGGAGGGCGCTGGGGCTCGGCCAGCTTCTGGCGCCGCTTCACGGTCCACATCACCAGCCCGGTTCCGACCATGGCGGTGCCTGCCAGGCTCACGATGAAATAAATCCAGCGCAGGGACGCCGCGGCGAAGCGGCCCATGTGCAGGGCATAGAGCACGCCGCGTGTTTCGGCGGCGGCGCCGACGCGGTCTTGCGCTTCGAGCAGCGCGCCGGTCGCGCCGTCGAACAGCAGATATTGCGGACTCATCGATACGCGCGCCGAATCCGCGCGGGAAACGGCGACGCGCGCGCCCGCGTCGCCCGGATTGACGATCGTCACGCGCAGCACCTGGTGCGTGCCCCAGCGTGCCTGCGCCTGCCGGACCATGGCATCGACGCGCGCGAGCGGTGCCCTGACGTGCGCGGGCGCGCCTGGCCGGATGAATTCGTCCAGCTGGGCGTTCAATGCCTGCTGCTGAGCCGGCGTCTTCATGGCCTGCATCGCGCCCCAAGGCATATACAGCGTCATGAGTATGGCCAGGCCGCTGTAGGTGATCATCAAATGAAACGGCAGGCCGAAAACGGCGAGCGCATTGTGGGCGTCGAGCCACGAGCGCTGCCCCTTGGCGCGGCGGAAGGTGAAGAAGTCGGCGAAGATCTTTCTGTGGATGATGACGCCGCTGAAGATCGCCGTCAGCATGAACATGGCGCACAAGCCCGCGAGCCATCGACCCCACAGAATGGGCAGGAAGTAGAACTGGAAGTGAAAGAGATAGAAGAAATCGCCGCCGAGCGTGTCGCGCGCGGCGAGCTTGAGGCCCGTATCGGGGTCGAGGATGGCGGTCTCGTAGGCCTGTTTGCCGGGTGCGGCATCGGGCAGGCGCCAGAAGGCGCGGGCCACGCCGCTGCGCGCCGTAGGCAGTTGCAGGCTCCATTGCGGGCTGCCCGCCGCCTCGATTTGCAGTCTATCGACGATCCGCTGCGCAACAGCCGCGGCACCGGCCGCCGCGTCATCGGCCGGTGTTTGCCGATGCGCGATCTCAGGGCGCATCCATTGCGAGATTTCGTTCCTGAAGTAGCTGACCGTGCCGGTCAGGAACATGGCGTAGAGCAGCCAGCCGGCCAGCAGGCCGGCCCAGGTATGCAGGCCGGACATGCTCTGGCGCACGCCGCGCTTGCCGCGCCACGCGAGAAACGCCCAGAGGACGGCGCCGGCATGGACGAGAAAGCTCGCCAGCATGCCCGCGATGACGGCTTGCGATGGCGGCAGGGGCAACGCCAGCACGGCCACGCTTGCCAGCGCACCCAACGCATAGCCGCCGAAAATGGCGACGGCTATGCGCGCGCCGAGCGAGCCCATGCGGCCCAGTCGATGGCGCCGATTTCGTGGCGATGGCGATGTGCTGGCAGACATGGCGGGAAATTATAAATGATAATTAATATCATTTAAGTGGAGCGTGGACACGCATGCGCATGGTTCAATGCCGCTATGCCACAAGCCGCAACACCCGTCTCTTTCTCCGTCCAGCCGCCTTTGTCGCTGCTGCTGCTGGCCGCGGCCGATGTCGTCCTGGCCGTGCAGCAGGGCCGTTCGCTGACCGAAGCCTTGGCCCGGACCGACACCGCGCTGCGGCCGGGCACGCAGGCCCTGGGCTTTCACGCCATGCGCCAGCTGGGCTGGGCCGACGAAATCGCCGGCCTGCTGCTCAAGAAATCGCCCGGCGCGCGCCTGGCCGCGCTGCTGCGCGTCGCGCTCACGCTGCTCAAGCCTGCCATCGAACCCCTGCCCGGCATGCCGTCCTATGCGCCGCATACGGTCGTGAACCAGGCCGTGCAAGCCGCCGCGGACGAGCGCAAGCTGGCGCCCTACAAGGGTCTGCTCAACGCGTGCCTGCGCCGTTTCCTGCGCGAGCAGGAGGCTTTGGATCGGGCCGTCGCCGACAAGCCGCGCGCGCGCTGGAACCACCAGCCCTGGTGGGTGGATCGGCTGCGCGCCGACTACCCCGAGCATTGGACCGGGCTGCTCGAAGCGGCCAACGTGCCTGCGCCGCTTGCGCTGCGAGTCAACCGGCGCCGCGCGACGCGCGAGCAGGTAATGGAGGCTTTGCGTGCCGAAGAGATCGCGGCCGAACCTGCCGGCCAGGCCGGGCTGGTCCTGGCCGTGCCCCGGCCGGTGACGCAGTTGCCGGGGTTCGCGCAGGGTTGGTGGTCGGTGCAGGACGCCGGCGCGCAGCTGGCCGCGCCGCTGCTCGCGCCGCGTGACGGCATGCGGGTGCTGGATGCCTGCGCCGCGCCCGGCGGAAAGACGGCGCATCTGCTGGAATTGGCCGACCTGGACTTGCTGGCGCTGGACGTGGATGCCGTGCGCCTGGAACGGGTGGAGCAGAATCTGGACCGCCTGGGATTGCGCACGCCGCGCGTGTCGCTGCGCCAGGCCGATGCGGCCGACCTGGATGCCTGGTGGGACGGTCGCCCCTTCGATGCCGTGCTGGCCGACGTGCCCTGCACGGCGGCGGGCATCGTGCGTCGCCATCCCGACATACGCTGGCTGCGCCGCGCCGAGGACGTGGCGCGCACGGCCAAACTGCAGGCCGGCATCGCCGATGCGCTGTGGCGCACCGTGGCGCCGGGCGGGCGGCTGCTGTATGCCACGTGCTCGATCTTCCCGGCCGAGGGCGAGGCCCAGGCGCTGGCCTTCCAGGCCCGGCACCCCGACGCGCAGCGCCTGTCTGCGCCGGGCCAGCTGCTGCCCATTGCCATCGGCGCAACACCGGCGGCCCAGCGCGACGGTTTTTTCTACGCCTTGTTTGCCAAGCAAGGATGAATCGCCAAGAATAGGTGACATGACACTACGCGCCTCTTTTTCTTTGGCGATCTCGCGCGGTTTCCTGGCTTTTTTGTTGGCAACTTCCCTGTTCGGCGTGATGAGCGGGCAAGCCGCCCAGGCCGCTCAGGCCGGCGATCCGCGCATCGAACGCATCGCTCCGGTCGTGCGCAACGGCCGGATCGAGCTCGACGCCGACGTGAACTTCGCCCTCAACGATCAGTTGCGCGATGCCGCGCAGCGCGGGGTGCCGCTGTTCTTTACCGCCGATCTGGTCATCAAGCGCTCGCGCTGGTGGTGGTTCGACCATACCGTGGTCAACACGTCGCTGACCTGGCGCATCGTCTACAACGCGTTGACGCGCCAGTGGCGGGCGGGCACGGGCGCGCTGTCGCTGCCGGTGGCTTCGCTCGACGACGCCATGGATCTGGTGCGGCACATCCGCAACTGGCCGGTCGGCGCGACCGATCAATTCGAATCCGACGTGAAGTATTCCGGCCAGCTGCGCGTGCGGCTGGATACGTCCATGCTGACGCGGCCGCTTCAGGTCAATGCCCTGAACAGCAGTTCGTGGTCTCCCGCCACGCCGTGGACCAGCTTTACCTTCGCTTTGGCGCGGCCTGCCCAATGAGTCGGTTTTCGCGCTTCGTCCTCATCATCGGCGCCTTGAGCGGCTTGTCCCTGCTGGGCCTTCTGGCCTGGTCCACCGGCAACGCCTCGCGCTTTGCGCATTATTACGATGCGCTGCTGCTGCTCAACGGCATCTTTGCCCTGGCCCTGCTGGTCTGGGTGATAGGCCTGACCAGCAAGCTGATCCGCCAGATCCGCCGCCGCCAGTTCGGCGCCCGCCTCACGGCGCGCTTTTCGCTGGCCTTCGCCCTGATCGGCGTGGTGCCGGGGGCGCTGATCTACACCTTGTCGGTGCAGTTCCTGTCGCGCTCGATCGAGTCGTGGTTCAACGTGCGGGTCGATAGCGCGCTCGATGCCGGCCTGAACCTGGGCCGCGCAGTGCTCGACACGCAGCTGGCCGACCTGAGCGCGCGCGCGCGCACCATGGCCAGCGGGCTGAACAACCTCAGCGACAGCGACATTTCGCGGGCCTTGACGCGCTTGCGCGAGAACAGCGGCGTGCAGGAATCCATGGTGTTCACCAGCAGCGGACGGATGGTGGCGTTCTCGACCAACCGGTACGGCCAGCTGCTGCCGGCCATGCCGCCGTCCACCGTGATGAACCAGCTCAAGCTGACGGGCGGCTATTCGGCCGCCGAGGCTTCCGACCCGGCATCGCCGGGCGGGGACAGCACATTGACGCTGCGGGTGGTGGTTCCGCTGATCTCGCCCGAGCGCTTCGACGGCAATCTTCTGGGTACGGCCAACGAGACGCGCTGGCTGCAGTTGGTGCAGCCGGTGCCCGACCAGCTTGCGCGCAATGCCAACCGCGTGCAGCGGGGCTTCAGCGACTACCAGGAGCTGGCCCTGTCGCGGCTGGGCTTGCGCAAGCTCTACGGCATCACGCTAACCCTGGCGCTGCTGCTGGCCATGCTGGCCTCCATCGCGGTGGCGCTGTCGCTGTCCAAGCGCCTGGTGCGGCCGCTTTTGCGCCTGGCGGCGGGCACGCAGGCGGTGAGCGTGGGCGATTACCGGCCCCTGCCGGAGCCGCCCGAGCGCGACGAGGTCGGCCAGCTCACGCGTTCGTTCAACGCCATGACGCGCCAGCTCGACGAGGCGCGCCGCATGGTCGAGAGCAACCGCCTGCAGCTCGAGCGCTCCAACGTCTATCTGGAAAGCGTGCTGGCCAATCTGTCTTCCGGCGTGCTGGCCTTCGACGAAGGCTTTCGCGTGACCACGATCAACCAGGGGGCGCAGACCATTCTGCAGGCCGATCTGCGCTCGGTGATCGGCCGGCCGCTCGAGACGGTCGACAACATGCTCGAGTTCGCCAATCTCATACGCCAGGCTTTTTCCGAGCACGCCGCCGTGGGATCGGAGCGCACGCACTGGCAGCAGCAGTTCGAGCTCAAGCGCGCACCGGGCGAGGCGACGATCCTGCTGGCGCGCGGCACCCATTTGCACGTGGACGACCGGGGCAACGGCTATCTGGTGGTGTTCGACGACATCACCGAAGTGATCTCGGCCAGCCGCACCGTGGCCTGGGGCGAAGTGGCGCGGCGCCTGGCGCACGAGATCAAGAATCCGCTCACGCCCATCCAGCTTTCGGCCGAGCGGCTGGCCATGAAGCTGGCCGACAAGCTCGAGCCGACCGACGCGCAGATGCTCGCGCGCTCCACCAACACCATCGTCAACCAGGTGGGTTCGCTCAAGAAGATGGTGGACGATTTCCGCGAGTACGCCCGCACGCCGCCGGCGGTGATGCAGCGCATCGCCTTCAACAGCCTGGTGGCCGACGTGCTGGCGCTGTACGGCTGGGAGGCGGGCGGCGGCGAAGGCCCGCGCGCGCTCAATCTGGACGTGCACCTGGAGCCGGATCTGCCCGATATCGAAGGCGACCCGACGCAGCTGCGCCAGGTCATACACAACCTGCTGTCCAATGCCCGCGACGCGGTGGCCGAGCAGGGAGAGGCCGGAAAGGTGAAGGTGTCGACGCAATTGGTCGAAGGCCGGCCCGACGGCGAGCGCGCCGTGCGCTTCATCGTGGCCGACAACGGGCCGGGCTTCGCGGCCCAGGTGGCGCAGCGGGCTTTCGAGCCTTATGTCACGACCAAGGCGCACGGAACTGGGTTAGGATTGGCCATCGTGCGCAAGATCATCGACGAGCATGGCGGCCGCATCGATCTTGCCAATCGCAAAGAAGGCGGGGCCCGGATATCCATACTGCTGACCCGTCTGGCCGCCAGCCCGGCGGGAAAGAACGAGCCTGCTGCCCCCCGGTTTTTTCACCCAGGACGGCTCCGCGGCAAAAAAGAGCGATAATGCGGCCACGCAATAGGTGATAGGTTTATGGCCAGGATTCTGGTGGTCGACGACGAAGTTGGCATACGCGAACTTCTATCCGAGATTCTTTACGACGAAGGACACACGGTCGAGCTCGCGGAAAACGCCGCGCAGGCTCGCGCCGCGCGTCTGCGCATGCGTCCCGACCTGGTCCTGCTCGACATCTGGATGCCCGACACCGATGGCGTGAGCCTGCTCAAGGAATGGGGCTCGCAAGGCATGCTCGACATGCCCGTCATCATGATGAGCGGCCATGCCACCATCGACACCGCTGTCGAGGCCACGCGCATCGGCGCGATGGATTTTCTCGAAAAGCCCATCACGCTGCAGCGCCTGCTCAAGACTATCGAAGCCGGCTTGTCGCGCGGTCGCGCCCCGATCTATTCGGGCTCCTCGACTCCGGCCCAGGCGTCCATGGCGGTGCCGCTCGAAGACGAACTCGATCCCCCGTCGGCCTTGCCCTCGGTCGATGCGCAGCCGCAGGCGGGCAACGGCCAGCTCGGCAATATCACGCTCGACCAACCGCTGCGCGAAGCGCGCGATGCCTTCGAACGCATCTATTTCGAATACCACCTGGTTCGCGAAAATCACAGCATGACCCGCGTGTCCGAGCGCACCGGCCTGGAACGCACCCATCTCTACCGCAAGCTCAAGCAGCTCGGCATCGAATCGGCGCGCAAGCGCAATTCGTAATATTTTTTGGATACCGGCCTGACGAACCGGATCATCCAGATCCAGAAGTTAGTATTCACTCGCATTTCCCTGCCGGGAAGAATCGTGCGTTTCGCATTCTGCGTAAAAATGTCACGATTCAGGGCTTTTTCGTAATCATTTCACCCCGTACTATCGGGGTGCAAGTTCATCCGCCGGGCACCCTGGGAGCATGAATACCCCAGGCCTCAAGTCCCGGTAGGCCATTCCCCATAAGCTTCAAAGGAGACCGAGATGGAACAGCTATCCTTCACCTCGTCGGCCCCCAACACCCTTGGGATCGAACTCGAGCTGCAGCTCGTCGACACGAGCACCTTCGATCTGACCGCCGCGTCGGACGACCTGCTGGCCCAAGTGGCCGGCCATCCGATGGCCGATCGGATCAAGCCCGAAATCACCCGCTCGATGATCGAGCTCAATTCCTCGGTGCACGAGCACCCGGTCGGCCTGCTGGCCGAAATGCGCGAGATGCGCGACGTGGTGATCGAGGCGGCCGACACGCTGGGCATCGCCATCGCGGGCGGCGGCGTCCACCCTTTCATGCGCTGGCAGGACTGCAGCATCCACGACAGTCCGCGCTTTCAGTACATTGCCGATACCTACGGCTACCTGGCGCGCCAGTTCACCGTGTTCGGCCAGCACATCCATCTGGGCACGACCTCGGGCGACGAGGCCATCCGGCTGACACGCGGTCTGTCGCCCTATGTGCCGCACTTCATCGCGCTGGCGGCCGCCTCGCCGTATTTCGAAGGCGTAGACACTCAATACGCGTGCTGCCGTCTGAATGCGGTCAACAACTTCCCTCTGTCCGGCCACATGCCCGAAAGCGTGCGGGACTGGTATGGATTCGAGGCGCACATCGCGCAGCTGCGCTCCACCGGCCTGGCCGAGAGCATCAAGGACCTGTACTGGGACATCCGCCCAAAGCCCGAATTCGGCACGGTGGAAATCCGCGTCTGCGACACGCCGCTGACGGTGGAGCGCGCCTGCCAGCTGGCGGCGTTTGCGCAGGCTCTGGCGGAGCAGGTCGCGCGCGAGGACGAACCGGCCGAAGCGGCCTGGATTGCCTACCGCAGCAATCATTTCCAGGCCTGCCGCTTCGGCATGCACGCCGCCTATGTGACGCCGGGCGGCGAGCGCGTGCGCCTGGGCGATCACCTGCGCGCGCTGCTGCAGCGGCTCATGCCCGTGGCCGAGGAACTGGGCACCGCCGACATGCTGCAGACCCTGCGCGACGAGCTGCAGCATGGCGGCAATGACGCCCGCTGGCTGCGCTCGGAGTTTCATCGCCTGCGCGATCTGCCCGCGGTGGTCGAAGGCATGACGCGGCGCTGGCGCGGCACGGGCGCCGCGGCGGCCGAGGTCCTGACCGACAAGGTCAGCGGACACCGCCGGATACGGGCGCACACCGAACCCATACTGCATTGACGCAAGGGGCTTGCGCAAGCGGCGGCATTGCCCGTCCCACCCACGCAAAGCCTTGTCGCAAGGCCTCTACGCCGCTTATGCGGCGTTTTCGTAGAGCTTCATGGCCATCATGCCGTGTGCCGCGCCGCCGCCTGCGCGCAGGGCGGCGGTGATGTAGACGGTTTCGGCCAGTTCGGCTTCGGTCACGCCCAGTTTTTTCGCCTTGGCAGTGTGCGTTTCCAGGCAGTAGACGCACTGCGTGGTCAAGGCCACGGCCACGGCCAGCACTTCGCGCCACTTGGTCGGAATGGCGCCGTCCGCGCGGCCGGCGGCGGTGTCGGCGAAGTTGCGGTAGGCGGCGAATTCGGCCGGAGCCGCCTCGCGCAGCTTTTTGGCGTACGCGCGGTCGGTGGACTCGTGGTAGGTCGGCGCGCCGGCGTTTTCGCGGCCGGCGTGCTCGAACAGCTTCATGGCCATCATGCCGTGCGCGGCCGCGGCGCCGGCGCGCAGCGCGGCGGTGACGTAGACGGCCTCGGCCAGTTCGGCCTCGGTGACGCCCAGTTGACGGGCCTTGGCCGTGTGCGTTTGCAGGCAATAGACGCATTGCGTGACCAGGCCGACCGCGACGCAAATCAATTCGCGGTATTTGGGTGCAATGGCGCCGTCTTTGCGGCCCACCGCGGTGTCGGAAAAATTGCGATAGGCGTTGAATTCGTCCGGAGCGGCCTCGCGCAACTTCCTGGCATACGCGCGGTCGGTCGACTCATGGTAGTGAACTACGGACATTCTGTTCTCCTGTAGGGAATGAAGGCGGTATCAGTCGCGCAAGACTTCGGACAGAAATTTGCGGGCCCGCTCGCTTTGCGGGTTGCCGAAGAACGCTTGCGGCGGGGCGGTTTCGATGATCTGGCCGTGATCCATGAATACGACACGATCGGCCGAGGCTTTCGCGAACCCCATCTCGTGGGTCACGACCACCATGGTCATGCCGTCGCGCGCCAGCTGCTGCATGATTTCCAGCACGCCGCGCACCATCTCCGGGTCGAGGGCGCTGGTGGCCTCGTCGAACAGCATCAGCTTGGGTTCCATGATCAGCGCGCGCGCAATGGCCACGCGCTGCTGCTGCCCACCCGATAACTGCGCGGGAAACTTGTCCGCCTGGTTGGCGACGCCAAAGCGTTCGAGCAGATCCATGGCCTTGGCCCGCGCTTGCCGCGTCGGCCGGCCGCGCACCTTGATCGGCGCGAAGGTCACGTTGTCCAGCACGCTCTTGTTGGGAAACAGATTGAACTGCTGGAACACCATGCCGACTTCGGAGCGCAGTTTCGCCAGGGCCTTGCCTTCTTGCGGCATGGGCTGACCATCGACGCGGATGGCGCCGTCGTCGATGCGTTCCAGGCCGTTCATCGTGCGGCACAGCGTCGATTTGCCCGATCCGGACGGACCGACCACGACGATCACTTCGCCGCGCGCGATGTCCAGATCGATATCGCGCAGGACGTGATGACTGCCGAAATACTTGTTGACCTTGCGCATTTGCACCAGGCCCGGCGTGGTTTGCGTAGCGGTGTCCATTATTTCCTTTTCGACGATGCGGCCGCGCCCCGCACGCAGAGGCGTTGTTCGATCCAGATCGAGACGCGCGACAAAATGATATTGAGCACCAGGTAGATGGCGGTCACCACCAGGATGCTCTGCAGGATGAAGTTGGTGTATTCGCCGATGAGTTTGGCGCTGTACAGCAGCTCTTCGTAGCTGATCACGTAGCCCAGGGTGGTGCCCTTGAGCAGGTAGACGAGCTGGGCGACCAGCGCCGGCATGGCCGCACGAAAACCCTGCGGCAGGATGATGTACCAGAAGGCGCGCGGCCGGGTCAGGCCCAGCGAGAGCGAGGCTTCGAGCTGGCCCGCCGGAATGCTCAGCAGGCTGGCGCGCAGCACTTCCGAGATCATCGAGGCGTTGGTGATCGTCAGCGCCAGAACCAGTTGCCCGTAGATGGGCAGGCGCAAGCCGTAGAAGGGCAGGACCAGGATGGTGAAGTACAGCACCAGCAGTGTCGGCAGCGAACGGGTCACTTCCACATAGGCCGCCACCGCCATGCGCAGCCAGCGATGGCGCGACAGGCGCATCAGCGCCAGGGCGGTGCCCCACGCGAGCGCGATCAGGCCGGCCAGCAGGGCGGCCCTGACGGTGGCGTACAAAGCCTTGCCCAGCAGCTTGATCACGTTGGGCGATTCGAAAATCGCCCATGCCTGGCGATCCAGGCCGCCGCTGCGGCCGAAGCGGTACAGCACCAGCCAGGCCAGGCCGGCCAGCAACGCGACCACGAGCATCGAGGCCAGCCGTATCGTGCGGCGGCCGCGCGGACCCGGAGGGTCGAACATGCGATCGATGGGTGCGTTCGTCATCGCGAGAACCTCGCCTTGCGATCGATATAGCCGCCCAGCAATCCGCCCAGCAAGGCGATCGCCACGTAGGCCAGTCCGACGCCGAAGAACAGCATGGGCTCGGCCTCGCGGATGTTGATCCGCTCGGCGATGCCCGTCAGGTCCGGCAGGCCGACGATGGCGATCAGCGAGCTGTTGATGACGGTCTTGATGAAGACGTTGGTCAGGGGCTGCACGACGCTGCGCGCGGCTTGGGGCAGAACCACGTAGAACAGCGTTTCGCGGTTGCCAAAGCCCAGCGCCCGCGCAGCTTCGGCCGAGCCGACCGGGACGCAGTTGATACCCGAGCGCAGGGCCTCGCAGGCGAAGGCGCCTTCGTAGATCGCCAGCATGACGACCACCGAGGTGATCAGCGGCATCGTCAGGCCGATCTGCGGCAGGCCGAATACCGCGATGAAAACCAAGGCAAGGGACGGCACGTTGCGTATGGACTCGACATAAGCCGCGCCCATCCAGCGCAGCGGCAGGATGCGGCTAGCGCGGCACATGACGCCGATCACACCCAGGACGAGCGCGCCGGCGTAGGCCAGTGCCGAGACCTGCAGCGTGAGCAGCAGGCCCGAGGCGAACATGCCCCAATAGGGCCAAGCGAGAAAACTCATGCCGCGCGACCGCTTAGTTGAGCTTCAGGTCGGGCAGCAGGTTCTGGCCCGGATCCGGCGGCGCGGCAATACGCCCCGTGCCCGCGCCCGGCACCTGTCCCAGCGTGTTGTCGAAGACTTTTTGCCAGATGCCGTCCTTGATCAGCAGCTTGAGCCAGTTGTCCACGAAAGCGACTTGCGCCGGCGAGTTGTGCGGCAGGCCGATGCCGTAGGGTTCGTACGTGAGCGTGTCGCCCACCAGCTTCAGGCCGCCCGCCTTGACTTGTCCGAGCAGCACCGGACGGTCCTGGACTTCGGCGTCGACACGGCCCTGGCGCAGCGTGGCTTCGCATTCGGTGCTGGAATCGAGCGTGATGAGCTGGGCGCTGGGCACGCGCTTGGTCATGGTCAGATAGGCCGTGCCGCCCTTGGTGACGCAGACTTTGCGGTTGGCCAGGTCTTCGAGCTTGTGGATGGTGTCGTTGTCGCTGCGCACCGCGATGGATTGCCCGCTGATCAGATAGGGGCCGGCAAAGTCGACCTTGCTCTGGCGCTCGGGCGTGATCGAGTAGGTATAGAAAACCGCTTCCACGGTCCTGTTGTTCAGCAGCGCCTCGCGCGTCGCCGACGTGACGATCTTCAC
This sequence comes from uncultured Bordetella sp., assembly GCA_937881145.1. Classification (GTDB taxonomy): domain Bacteria; phylum Pseudomonadota; class Gammaproteobacteria; order Burkholderiales; family Burkholderiaceae_B; genus Bordetella. The sequence goes on along the minus strand of CALGFL010000176.1, from coordinate 1,422 downwards.
CTCGACCGAGGGCTTGCCGGTGACGTACTTGGCCAGCAGCAGAGCCATGGTGGCGTCGAAGCCTTCGAGCTGTCCGGTGATCGGGTTCTCGATCGAAAACAGCTTCTGGGTTTTGCTGCCGCCGTAGACCAGCGTGCCGTTCTGATGCGCGTTTCAGAGCGAGGAATCCTTCGGGATGTCGCCGGGGTTGGCGACGGGGGCGCTGGCGAGCAGGGCCTCGCGCCAACCGGATGCCGCCGCGCCGGGTGCCGCTGCGCCGGGCGCGCTGTAGACGATGGCCGAGGCCGCGAGGGCGGCCAGGGCGATGGGAAGGGCGGACTTGCGATGAATGCGCGGCATTTGGTGTGACTCCTCTGCGTGGGACGTTGAATCGCCGATCCGCGATGTCTCCTGCGCGGTCGGCGGGTTTGCGGCGGGTGCGGTTCAGTGCCCGATGGAAAAGGTATTGCGTTCTTGTTCGTCGAGCCTGGGGACCAGGCCGGTCTCCCATTCCAGGTACTGGCGCGCGGCTGCTTTGTTGCCGTCGTGCCGGTCGTGGACGAAGAACAGGAAGTCGATGCAGGCCGAGTCGGGCAGCGCCTCGGCGCCGCTGGCCAGCGGCAGGCCGCAGGCCTTGATCGCCGCGCTGTCCATGACCGCCATGTGGATGTCATGGTGCCCGGCTTCTTCCAGGTCCTGCGCCAGCAGTTCGAGCTTGCGCCTGTCGGAACCCAACAGCACGATCGCCTGCCCGGCACGGCCGGCGGCCCGCTCGAGCAAGGTGGGGCGTACGACCCAGGCGGATTGAGCCAGGCGTTCTTTGCGGAACTCCTGACTGGGGCGGGCGTCCAGGACCAGGGCTTGCGGGCGGCCGGCGAGAAAGCCGGGCAGGGCGCCGGCCTGCAAGGTTCGGGTGTATTCGAGCGCGGGGCGATGGACGGGCGGCTGCGGCGCGCCGGCCAGCGATCCCAGTTTGGGCAGCAGGTAGACCTTCCAGCCCAGCTGCTTGAGCCAGCTTGCCACCGCCGGCGCGCGGATGCCGTCGGCGTCGTACAGGACGATGCGCGCCTTGCGCACACCGATGTACTGGTCGGTGGCCTGGATCAGTTGTCCGCCAGGCGTGTGCTGGACCAGGGCGGGTAGCGTGTCGCGGCTGTGCTCTTCCGCGGTGCGCACGTCGCAGACGAAGACGTTGCCGCGGTCTTCGCGCAGCCACGCAGAAACCTCTTCGCCGCTGACCGTATCGAGCGAGAATTTCCTGGCCAGCCGCGCGGACCGTTCGCGCAGCGCGGGCAGCGCGTCCGCGTCGATGTCTTGCGGGTAGAGGCGATCGGACTTGTGTTCCAGTTGATAGTCCGCCAGGAACCAGCCTTGGGTGCCGTTCTCCAGCGCATAGACCTTGTTGGGGATGCCCAGGTTGATGAGGGTCTGTGCGCCGATGAT
>CALGFL010000175.1 GCA_937881145.1 uncultured Bordetella sp. | reverse complement strand
AAGCCGGCGAGATTGCCGATCGAATTGATCAAGGCAATACCGCCTGCCGCCGCCACAGCATCCACATCGAACTGAACCGCGCCCTCTACATGGATGAAAAGGCCTTCGTCAAAAACGCGGGCTACGACGCGCTCAAACGCGATCTCGACGGCTTTGCCGACGCGCTCGCCGCTTACGTGAAAGCGCAGCTGCAAACCGCGCAAGGCCGGCCATGACCTATATCGTCGATGCCGTCGACTACGCGCTCAAGCTGCTCAGCCACGTCGCCGAACACCCGGGGCTGGGCGTGACCGAGCTGTCCGCGCAGATCGGCATCAACAAGTCGCGCGCCTATCGCATGCTGTGCACGCTCGAGGCGCATCGTTATGTCGTGCAGGACGCCCGCAGCGCCACCTATGCGCTGGGCCCGCAGGCCTTCGTGGTGGGTGTGGCGGCGGCACAGCAGAACACGCTGGTGCGCACCGCTTCGCGCCATATGCTGGCGCTGAACCAGGCCATCGACGAAACCATCGTCCTGCGCGTGCGCGAAGGGCTGGAAACCGTCTGCGTCGCGCGCTGCGAGACCTCGCACCCGGTGCGGGCCGTAGGCGCCGTCGGCAACCGCCGGCCTCTCAACAGCGGCGCGTCGGGCAAAATCCTGCTCGCGTTCGCGCCCGAGGCCGTGCGCGCCGATTATCTCGCTCGCGCCAGGCACAAGCCGCAGGCGGCAGACCCTGCCGCCATCGCCAAGGAACTCGATGCCATCGTGCGCAAGGGGCATGCCGTCAGCCAGGGCGACATCACGCCCGGGGCCGTCGCGATCTCGGTCCCGGTGCGCGACGTGTCCGGCGATACGGTCGCCGCAGTGGCGATTTCCGGCCCCGAAATGCGCATCGGCCGCAAAGAAATCCCGGATTACCTGAAGCGCCTGCAGGCCTGCGCCGACGCCATCTCGGCCGAGCTGGGCTACGCCGGCGCCGCGCGGCCCGGTTGATCCTTCCCTCCATTCGCTCAAACCACGCCCTCCAGGACTCGACTCCCATGCTCGTTTCCCCGCCGTCATCCCAGCGCGAAGACGCGCCGCCCGCCGCCCAGGCGAGCCACGACAAGAAACCGCACGGCAAGATGCTGCACCCCGTCGTGATGATGCTCTGGGTGCTCATCGCCGCGCTCGCCATGACCTGGTTCGTCGATTCGGGGCAGTTCGAGCGTCACGGCAAACTCGTGGTTCCCGGCACTTACCAGGTCGTGCCCAAGACCGGCGGCATCGCAACGCTCTTCGCCCCGACCGT
>CALGFL010000174.1 GCA_937881145.1 uncultured Bordetella sp. | reverse complement strand
CGAATACGGCTTCTGGGCCAACGTGAATCCCGAGGTGCCGCATCCGCGCTGGAGCCAGGCCACCGAGCGCCGCATCGGCGACTCGGGCGGCTTTTTCGCGCCCAAGCGCAAGACGATGATGTTCAACGGCTATGGCGAACAAGTCGCGTCGATGTATGCGGGCATGGATCTGAGGGCCAATTACTGACATGGTTGAACTGACCCAGGCGCCCATCGCGCGCCGCAAGCTCGATGCGCACGCGGTAGGCCGCATCAAGCCACTGCTGTTCGCGCTCGGCCTGCTGCCCTTTTTGCGCTGGATATGGCTGGGCTTTCACGATGGCCTGACGGCCAACCCGATCGAGTTCCTGACGCTGTCCTCGGGCACGTGGACGCTGGTGTGCCTGTTGGTCACGCTGGGCATCACGCCTTTGCGCCGCCTGACCAACCAGCCGGCCCTGGTGCGCGTGCGCCGCATGTGCGGGCTGTTCACCTTCTTCTACGCCTGCCTGCACTTTCTGACCTGGGCCTGGTGGGATCAGAACTGGGTGCTGTCCTCGATGATCGCAGACGTGAAGCAGCGTCCATTCATTCTGGTGGGTTTCACGGCGTTCGTGCTGCTGAGCCTCCTGGCGCTCACCTCGCCGCAGGCGGCCATGCGCGCGATGGGACGCAATTGGCAGCGGCTGCATCGCGCCATCTATGCGATCGGCATCCTGGTGATTCTGCACTTCTGGTGGATACGGGCGGGCAAGAACAATTTCGAAGCCCCGATCATCTATGGCGGCGTGCTGGTCGCGCTGCTGGGGTGGCGATTGGCCGAGCGCTTGCGGCGGTAGGCCGCATCGGACCCGGACCGGCGGTCGCGGCGGTATCAGCCCTGCTCCGACACCGCCTGCGACAAGGCCACCGATAAACCCAGCAAGGCGGGATGCGCGGCCGTCACCACGAAGACCGGCAAGGCATCCAGGTAGGCGCGCATGCGGCCCTTGGCGAGAAAGCGTTCGCAGAATGGCGAGTCCCGCAGCGCGCCGACGAACCGCGGCACAATGCCGCCGCCGATGTAGACGCCGCCGCGCGCGCCCAGTACCAGCGTAACGTCTGCTGCCACCGATCCCAGCAAGCCGAAGAATACGCGCATGCTGCGCTGGCATAGGGGATCGCCCCGCTCCAGCGCTCCCGCCGTGACCGCCTCGGGCGCCAGCGGCGCGGCCGGCGCGGCCAAGGCGCCGTGAATCAGAGACAGGCCCGCGCCCGATAGCAAACGCTCGGCAGAGACATGGCCGAATTCGCGCTGCGCGGCATGCCAGGCTACCCATTCGTCGTCGGTTTCGGGCATGACTTCGATATGTCCGCCCTCCCCCGCCAAGGCAACGGCGGGTGCGCCGGCGCGGCCCGGAATCAGCCCCGACACCCCCAGACCCGTGCCAGGACCGATCAGCACGCTGGGCGTCGAAGGCTGCGCCTGGCCCGGGCGGATCTGCGCCAGCCCCTGCGCCGGCAAATACGGCAGCGCCAGCGCGAGCGCGGTGAAATCGTTGATCGCCAGAAGCGTGTCCAACCCCATCGCGCAGCGCATGCCTTCCACCGAGAAGGCCCAGCTGTGATTGGTCAGCTTGACCATGTCCCGGGTGACGGGGTTGGCCAGTCCGATCGCCGCGTGGCGCGGCGCCTCGCCGACGCTGGACAGGTAATGCCGCGCGGCGGCTTCCAGCGAGGGAAAGTCGGCCACTTTGAGCGTGACGACCGGGTCGAGCCGCATGGGTTCACGCTCCAATGCAAAGCGCACATTGGTTCCGCCGACGTCGGCGAGCAAACGAGGGAAAAGTCCGTAGGAAGGCATGAAATAGCGTAATTCGGATTTCGGGAAAACGAAAATTCAGAAGCGGTCGCAGCGCCCGGCGCAACCTAGATTTCCTCGTGCCACGAGGAGCCGTCGCGCGACAGCAGCGCCGAGCAAGCCGCCGGCCCCCAGGTGCCGGACGTATAAGACTTGGGCGGTATGGGGCTGCCGCGCCATGAATCCAGAATGGGCTCGACCCAATGCCAGGCCTGCACCTGCTCGTCGCGCCGCACGAACAAACCCAGGCGACCGCGGATCACGTCCAGCAGCAGGCGCTCGTAGGCGCCGGCGCGGCGCGCTTTGGAGGACGCGGCCAGATCCAGATCGAGCGAAGTCTGCGTCAAGGCCACCGTGTCGCCTGGTTGCTTGACCAGAAAGTGCAGGCGGATGCTTTCCTGCGGCTGCAGCCGGATCACCAGCCGGTTCGGCGCGGTCAGGCCGTGCGGACGCGGGAAGATGGCATGGGGCACCTCGCGAAAGTGGATCACGATCTCGGCCACGCGCGCCTGCATGCGCTTGCCGGTACGCAGATAAAAAGGCACGCCGGCCCAGCGCCAATTGGCGATCTCGGCCTTGATCGCGACGAACGTCTCCGTGCCGCTGCCGGCCGCGATGCCCGGCTCCTGCAAATAGCCCGGCACGGGCTGGCCCTGGATGGCGCCGGCCTGATATTGCCCGCGCACGGTTTTCTCGGCCACGTCCTGCGGCAGAATGGGTTTGAGCGCCTTGAGAATCTTGATCTTCTCGTCGCGGATGGCGTCTTCGGCCAGGCTCGCCGGGGGCTCCATCGCCACCATGCACACGAGCTGCAGCAGGTGGTTCTGCACCATGTCGCGCAGCGCCCCGGTGCGGTCGTAGAAGTCGCCGCGCGCTTCCACACCCAGCTCTTCGGCGATGGTAATTTGCACCTCGCGCACCCATTCGCGCCGCCACAGGGGGTCGAACAGCGCGTTGCCGAATCGGATCGCCATGAGGTTCTGCACCGACTCCTTGCCCAGGTAATGATCGATGCGATAGATCTGGTCTTCGGCGAAGTGGCGCGCCACCGCGTCGTTGATCGACTCGGACGAATCCAGGTCGTGGCCCAGCGGCTTTTCCAGCACCACCCGTACCCCCGGGTGATTCAGGCCGACGCGGCCCAGTTGCTCGCAAACCGGCACGAACAGATGCGGCGCAGTGGCCAGATAGCACACCACCACCTGTGGCGAACGCCCCTGGACCAGCTCGCCCAATGCATCGAAATGCGCGGGATCGAGCGCATCGACCTGCATGTAGACAATGCGCTTTGCGAAACCCGCCCAGTCTTGCGGCGCGCCGTGCCGCTGCTCGCGCATGGCCTGCTCCAGCGCGGCCACATAGTCTTGCGTGCTGGCGTGACCGCTGCCGGTGGCGATGATGCGCGCTTGCGGATGCAATTGCCCCGCGCGATGCGCGGCGAACAGCGCCGGCATCAGTTTGCGCCGCGCCAGATCGCCGGTGCCGCCGAACAGCACCATGTCGAAATCAGGTTTGCTCACCCCGTGTTCCTTGTGGCTTCTTTACTGAAGAGGTGCAAGAATCCCTAAAATTGACAGCGCTGTCAATCGGAAATTATGCCTAGTGCAAACCCATGCATCAGCGCGACGCCGCGCCGGTCTTGGCCTTAGAATTCCCGTTCCCTCTTTTTTCACCTGTCTCATGAAAAGCAGCAGGATCACCACCGGGTCCATCACAGTCGACGATGTCGCCGAAGATGCCGGCGTTTCGATCAAGACGGTCTCGCGCGTGCTCAACCACGAACCCAACGTCAGCGAGAAAACCCGCCAGAAAGTCGCCGAATCGATGGCCAGGCTCGGCTATCAGCCCAACCCTTCCGCCCGCGGCCTGGCAAGCAAACGCACCAACATCATCGCGCTGGTCTACGACAACCCCAGCGACAATTATGTGGTCAACCTGCAGCGCGGCGCGCTCCAGGCCTGCGGCATCTACGACTACAGCCTGCTGCTGCTGCCCTGCGACTACCGCGCGCCCGATCTCAGCGCGCATATCGTGCAGAGCCTGCGCCAGCGCGCCTTGACCGGCATGATCCTGACCCCGCCCGTCTGCGACGTCGCGGCGCTGACCCAGGCGTTGGACGAAACCGGCGTGGACTATGTCCGGCTGTCCCCCATCGACCGGCAACACCACGGCATGTCCGTCAGCATGGACGACCGCTCGGCGGCACGCGACATGACGCTGCACCTGATCGGGCTCGGACATCGCCGCATCGGCTTCGTCTCCGGCCACCCCGATCACGGCGCCGCTCACGAGCGCCTGGCAGGCTATCGCGAGGCGATGCGGCAAAGCGGCCTGCCCGTGGACGAGAGCCTGATCGAGCAAGGCACGCATGCCTTCGAATCGGGCATCGAGTGCGGACGGCGGCTGCTGGCGCGCACGCCCCGCCCCACCGCCATCTTCGCCGGCAACGACGACATGGCCGCCGGCGTGCTCTATGCGGCGCACGCGCAGGGTCTGGACGTGCCGGGCGCGCTGTCGGTGGTGGGCTACGACGATACGCCCCTGTCGCGCCAGGTCTGGCCCAGCCTGACGACGGTGCGCCAGCCCATCCAGGCCATGGCTTATGCGGCGATCGAGCAGATCGCCGCCGTACAGCGCCCCCAGCATCCCGGTCTGAAGCGCCATCCGGTGAGCGAGATACTGGAATACGAGCTCGTCATCCGGGATTCGACCCGCACGCCGGCGGTATGAATCGGCCGGGCCTGCCTTTCAGTTGCGGCTGGAGCCCGACAGCACGTCGACCCAGACCGCCAGCACCAGCACGAGGCCTTTGACGATCATCTGCCACGAGGTGTCGACATTCATCTGCTCCATGCCGTTGTCCAGGCTGGCCATCACCAGCGCGCCGATCAGCGCGCCATGGACCGTGCCCGAGCCGCCGCGCATCGACGTGCCGCC
>CALGFL010000173.1 GCA_937881145.1 uncultured Bordetella sp. | reverse complement strand
GATGATCAGACTGCTTTTCAGGTCTGTACGCTTGGGCATGATGAATTCTTCTTACTTGCGGGCCGCTTGCATCAGGCCGATGAATTTGTCGAACAGCACGATGATGTCGTGCGGGCCGGGGCTGGCTTCGGGATGGCCCTGGAAGCAGAAGGCGGGCCGGTCGGTGAGCTCGAAGCCCTGCAAGGTGCCGTCGAACAGCGACACGTGCGTGACGCGCACGTTCGCGGGCAGCGAATCGACATCCACCGCGAAGCCGTGGTTCTGGCTGGTGATGAAGACACGCTTGCTTTGCAGGTCCTGCACCGGGTGGTTGGCGCCGTGGTGGCCGGTCTTCATCTTGACCGTCTGGCCGCCCAGAGCCAGGCCCATGATCTGGTGGCCCAGGCAGATGCCGAAGACGGGCAGCTTGCGCTCGAGGAATGCGCGCGTGGCCGCGATGGCATAGTCGCAGGGTTCCGGGTCGCCAGGGCCATTGGAGAGGAACACGCCGTCGGGGTTGAGCTCGAAGACTTCGTCCGCGCTGGTTTGCGCAGGCACGAGCGTGACGCGGCAGCCGCGGTCGGCCAAGAGGCGCAGGATGTTGCTCTTGACGCCGAAGTCGTAGGCGACCACGTGGAAGGCGTCTTGTCCGGGCGCGGCAAAGCCTTCGCCCAGCTGCCAGGTGCCTTGCGTCCAGTTGGACTGCTTGGTGTCGGACACGACCTTGGCCAGATCCTGGCCGGACATGCCGGGAAAAGTCCTGGCCAGCTCGACGGCCTTGTCCGCATGGGTTTGGTCAACCCCGCCCACCAGGATGCACGCGCCCTGCGCGCCCTTGTCGCGCAGGATGCGGGTGAGCTTGCGGGTGTCGATACCGGAGATGGCGACCACGCCCTGCGCGGCCAGGTATTCGGGCAGCGACTGCGTGGCGCGGAAGTTGGACACGCGGGCCGGGCAGTCGCGCACCACGAGACCCGCGGCGAACACCTGGCGCGATTCGACGTCTTCGGTGTTGACGCCGGTGTTGCCGATGTGCGGATACGTCAGCGTGACCATCTGGCCGCTGTAGCTGGGGTCGGTGAGGATTTCCTGGTAGCCGGTCATCGCGGTGTTGAACACCACTTCGGCCACCGCGTGTCCCGGCGCGCCGATCGACACGCCCCGAAAGACCGTGCCATCCGCCAGAGCCAATATTGCGGGAGGGAATTTGCCGTGATTCGGCCCCTCGGGAAAAAGTAGCGGCAGCACAATAGGACCCCAGTTCAAAAATCAGTAATCAAACCTTCAAATTGTAGCTCAAACGCGAGTTTTCCCCGAAGAACCGCGCCAGATAAGGCTGTAACGGGTGTTTTTTCCGGCGGGCCGCCCGCAGGCAATCTAGTGCTAGGCTAGAGGGACACGTGCACGACGCGTTCTCTCGAATACATCCGCTTCATCGATGCTCATGACCAGCCTGCTCGACTCCCTGCGCCAATACACCACCGTCGTCGCCGATACCGGCGATTTCGAGGCCATGCGCGCACTGCGCCCCACCGACGCCACCACCAATCCGTCCTTGATCTTCAAGGCCGTGCAGCTCGAGGCCTACAAGCCACTGCTGCAGCAAACCGTGCGCGCCCATCGCGGCGCGACCGCGGCGGAACGGGTCGACCGCCTGCTGGTGGCTTTCGGCCAGGAAATCCTGAACATCGTGCCGGGCCGGGTATCGACCGAGGTCGACGCGCGCCTGTCCTTCGACACGCGCGCCACGATCGAACGCGCCCGGGGCCTGATCGCGCTTTATGAAGAAGCCGGCGTGCCGCGCGAACGCGTGCTGATCAAGATCGCCTCGACCTGGGAAGGCATCCAGGCCGCGCGCGTGCTGCAGCAGGAAGGCGTGCGCTGCAACCTGACGCTGCTCTTTGCCCTGCCCCAGGCCGTGGCTTGCGCGCAAGCCGGCGTGCAGCTCATCTCGCCTTTCGTGGGCCGCATCTACGATTGGCACAAGAAGGCCGCCGGCGCGCAATGGGTGGAGGCCGAGCATGCGGGCGCGATGCTCGCCTGC
>CALGFL010000172.1 GCA_937881145.1 uncultured Bordetella sp. | reverse complement strand
AGCTTCAGGTTTTTGGTAACCGCGGACGGCGCATCATGCGTTCTGCTTTTGCAGCAGACGCTCAAAGGCATCCGCGATGCGCTGGATATAGGGATTCTTGTGGGCAAGCGGGCCGCCGGCGCGTTCGCGATGCACCAGCATGGTGGCATTGGCTTCGAACACGAAGACCGTGCCGTCGGGCAGCAGGGCGAAATCGACGCCGGCATAGTCCAGATCCAGCCGCTGGCCCAGCGCCTGGAGAGCCGCCCAGGCCGGCGCGCCCAGTCGAGCCTGCGGATCCGCCAGAAAACGCATTTCTTCTTCCCGCTTCCAGGGCTCGACCAGCATGTCGGCCGAGTAGTAGTGGACCATCCAGTGCGGCGAGATCGCCAGGTGGTAGGGGTAGGGGCACCGGTCCACGAATACGACGCGGTATTTGCGGTGGTAGCCGTCCGCGCTGCGGCAATCGCGGTAGGCGCTCAGATAGCCGGGGCCTTGCGCGGCGCGCAGCGCCGCCTCGAGTTCGGTCTGATCCACGCAGCGCGTCAGGCCCACACCGCCGTGGCTGGCGGCGGGGCGCACCAGCAGCGGCAAAGCCAAGCCGTTCGCCTCCAGCCCCTGCATCAATGCGACAGAGGTGCCTGCCAGCGCAGCCGGGAGATCGTCCAGCCTTACGCATCGCGCGGTCTGCAGACCCGCGATTGCGTCCAGCAGCTCGGGCAGCCGGTCGCGCCGAGTGGCGGCGACGCGTTCGGGGGCGTTGAGCAAGGGTTGGGCATAGCGCCGCGCGAAGTCCCGCAGGCGTTCGGCCAGCGGCTCGGCGACGTCGGGCTCGCCTATCGCATTGAAGGCCAGATCGGACGCGGGCAAGGCCGCATCTTCGGCGGGAGCCGCATAGTCGATGGCGTATTTGATGCGGCAGTTGTCCGGCGTGGGCACCAGCAGGTCGAGCGGCACGTTGCCCGTGGTGCGTCCCGAGCACAGCAGCAGCACGCGGCGCCTGGGTTGGCCGGCCGTCTCGATGAAGACGCGCTGCAGGCCATAGGCGCGATCGCGGCACGCCTGGGCCTGTTGCCCATCGCCGGCCTGGGCGTGGATCGCGGCCAGGTTCTGCCAGGCAACGGCCAGGCCGCAGTCGAGCCGCAACGCCAGTTCGTACCAGCGCCGCGCCGTGGCGTGCTCGTTCTTCATGAAATAGCCGGTGCCGACGCAAACCAGACGCTGCGCGGCGTGCGCGCTGTCGGTTTCCAGGACCCGGGCGGCAAGCTGATGGGCCAGCAAGGCGAGTTCGTCGCCCTGCGCGCGCGCCTCTTGCGCCAAGGCGCGGTGACCGGCCGGATCCGCGGGCAGGTCGATATCGGCCATGGGCCAGGCGCTACCAACTCACGATCGCACGGCTGCAGGCGTGCCACCGCTTGGTCAGGGCCTGCGCGATCTTTCCGTTTTTTGCGATGAAGCCGTCGTCCTGCGCGGCATCGTTCCAGCGCCAGATCAGCACGGTATGTATGGCGGGGTCGGACAATTCGGCCAGCCATGCGGCCAGCGCGTGTGCTTGCGTGGCCTCGTCGATCGCAGGCGAAGGCGGCGTCGCGCCGGAGGTCGTTTGAGCCGTCGCGCCCGGTTCGGCGCGAAAGCCGAGTTCGGCGATGTAGAGGGGGCGCTTGACCCGCCTGGCCTGCGCCAGCAACCGATTGCGTTCGTCGGCCAGGGCGGCGCGCCATTGCGCCGGACCGCCCTCGGCGTCCAGCACCGGGAACAGTGTCACGCCCACGGCGTCGAGCTTGTTCCAGAAGGGCACCTTATCGACGCCTGCCGAGCCTTGCGCCGCGTAGACGAGCCGGCCGCGATAAACCCGGCGCAGGCGGGCGATCAAGTCCCGCCATTCCGGCCGGGCCACTGTCTGGTCCAGATCGGTGCCTATTACCAGGGCTTCGGCGCGCTCGTCCGCGGCGACCGCGGCCAGCCCGACGAGCGCCTGCTCGTAATGGTGGAACCATGCGGCCCAGTCCTTGTCGCTGGCCATGCGCACGTCATCCGGCTTGCC
>CALGFL010000171.1 GCA_937881145.1 uncultured Bordetella sp. | reverse complement strand
GCTTCCGATCGGACCAGCCGATCCAGGCAAGGTAAACGGCGCCGGCAGTCAGCAATGCATTGAATGCGCCCGGCACCCACTGCACCAGCACGCTGATGCCGATTGCCGCCATCAACACGTGGCAGGCGCCGCCGACCACGACACCGGCCAGGGTCGTGAGACCGTGCTTGCGACCGCCTGCCAGTGCATTGCCCAACACCACGGCCATGTCCAGGCCAGGCAGGATAATGACGCCCAATACCAGCAGGCAGAACAACCACCAATGCGTTTCGTACATGACAACCTCGTTGTGCCGTATCAGGACAGTGTTGGAACGTACGCGCACGATAGAGGCAATACAGGTCAGAATCAGACCTGATTAAGAATTACACTCGTGCCATGGACAAGCCCACGACACGCGTGCTGGCGGTGCTGAGTCTGCTGCAGACCCATGGGCGCATGAGCGGCCCCGAATTGGCGCGCCGCCTCGATGTCGACGTGCGTACCTTGCGCCGCTATATCGTGATGCTCGAAGACCTGGGCATCCCGCTTGCCGCCGAACGAGGCCGCTACGGCGCCTACATGCTCGTGGCCGGCTTCAAGCTGCCGCCGATGATGTTCACCAACGACGAGGCCGTCGCGCTGCTGGTGGGCATGGTGGCCGCGCGCGGACTGGGCCTGGCCGAAGCGGCGCCTGCCGTGGAAAGCGCGCAGGCCAAGCTGGCGCGCGTCATGCCCGAAACCCTGAAGCACCATGTCCGCGCCATTGCCGACACCGTCCACGTCGACCTGGCGTCGTCGGCGCACGTGCCCGACAGCAACGCCGTGCTGGTCGCGCTGACCCGCGCGGCCCAGGCGCGGCGGCGCGTCCACCTGCAATACATCGCCGCGGACGGTCGACATACGGAACGGTCATTCGACCCTTACGGACTGGCCTGGTGGTCCGGAGCCTGGTACGCGCTGGGCCTGTGCCGCTTGCGGCGGGCATTGCGGTCGTTCCGCCTGGACCGCATGCGTGAGGTCGTCCTGCTCGACGACCACTTTGTACGACCTGCCGATTTCGATGCGCTGGAAACGCTGACTCATGCGATCGGGCGCATACCGCGAGAGCACAGTGTCGAGGTGCTTTTGCGCACCGACCTGCCCACCGCACGACAGGTTTTTCCGGCTGCTTTCGGCCTGCTCGAGCCGGTTGACGGCGGTACGCTCCTGCGTAGCGGCGCCGACGATCTGGATTGGTTCGCATGCCAGCTGGCCCGCATGCCGTTCGATTTCGACATCCGCTGTCCGGATGGGCTGCGCGCGGCGCTGGCGCGGCAGGCGCGGCGCCTGCGGCGGCTGGCAAAGCGCGGCTGAGCCGAAGGATGGTGCCCGAGACCGGAATCGAACCGGTACGCCTTGCGGCGAGGGATTTTCGTACCACTTCGGCTTTCGCCGCCAGCGCGCGGGCTGTTCGTGGTCTGGAGCACGCCTTCACCATAGCCTTGCGGCCCCAGGTGCCCGCCGTCTGCTCTCTACACCTTCCCGGCTTTGCAAGTCGGGCTTGGCTCGGCGTTGGCTCGGATGCAAGGGCAACCAGGGCTTTCGCCGAATTTGACGGGTGTCACTTCGGGCGTTTCCCCCCGAAGGCTCAAATTGTTCAAGTCCCTTGTGTCTACCAATTTCACCACTCGGGCAATGCGGTAAAGCGATCTCTTGCGCTGCCCCCTATGGCGGCCCGCGGCGAGATCGCGGCACTATAACATCGCGTCCGGCGGTATCATCGTTGCAGTTTTCCAAACCGGCCTGGAGAAGTCGAAGTGCGGCCGGCCCGTCAATCTTCCCGATTGTGCCGCACATGAATATCCTCGAGCGAGCGGTTTGCGCCTGGTGGCGCCATCGGCTGGCCACGCATCTTGCCGTGGTGTTCGGCGCCACCATCCTGGCGGCCATGCTGGTCATGATCGCCTACGTGAACAGCAAGACGGTCGACATCGTGCAGGATGCCTCGCAGACTCTGTTCGACCATGCCGTCGGCCAGAGCCGCAGCGAAATCGACAAAAGCATCAGCCGGATCGATCCGATGCTGCAGATGCTGGCGGCCGACCCGCAGGCGGCGGATTTTCTCGGCGCGTCCCAGGCGGTGTTCATCCGGCGCATGAGCCTGGCGCTCAATGTCTCCCCCTTTACTTCGACGATCTACATCGGCTTTGACGACGGCGGTTTCGTGCTGCTGCGCAAACTGTCTACGGCCGCGGCTCGCCAGAAGGTCGATGCCCCCGATAGCGCGCACTACATTCTCGAAGTCGACCCGCCACCATCGGCAGGCGGCGCAAGGCAGGTGAGCTTTCTGGACGCCGGACTTGCCACCGTCGAAGTGCGGGCCGATCCGACGCGGCCCTACGATCCGCGCACGCGGCCCTGGTACCAGGCGGCCATCGCCAGCCAGGGCGCCATCCTGACCGATCCCTACGGTTTCTTCCTGAGCCAGGATCGCGGATTGACCATCGCGCGGCGCCTGCAGTCCGGCCATGGGGTAGCCGGCGCCGACTTTACACTGGCCGATCTGTCGCAGGCCCTGTCGCAAATGGCAAGCACGCCGTCTTCGATCCTGCTCATCGCCAACGACCACGGCCAGGTTCTGGCCAGCAGCGAGCCCATGGCGCCGCGCGAGACGAATGCGGCTGCCGCCGCGAGCGCCGCTGCGCCGCCGGCCCCCACCAGCATCATGGCCAATATGGCGGCGGCGGCGGCGAACATGCCGGCCGGCCCGGCCCAATCGCATGTCGTGCAAGTGCGGGGCAGAGAATGGATCATGCGCTCGGCGCCGTTGCATTCGGGCAACTGGACATTCCGCATCGTTGCCGCGACGCCTTCCGACGAAGTGCTGGCCAGCGAGCGCAAGCTGGTTTCGACCATCAGTTGGCTCGGCGTCGCACTGGTGACGTTTGTCGGGCTGATCATCATGGTCGCGGCCCGGACCGTCAGCCGTCCGTTGCTGCGGCTGGCCGACGAGGCCGAGTGCATCGCACGCTTCGAGTTCCACCCGGTGCCGGCCATGCACTCGTCCGTGCAAGAGGTGCAAATGCTGTCGCGCGCCATCGGCAAGGCGGGCCAGACCATCCAGCGCTTCACCGAGATCGGCCAGGCGCTGATCACCGAACGCGAGCCCGCGCGCCTGATAGGGCGGCTGCTGCAAGAGACGCTCGCCATCATGGAGGCCGAAGGCGGGCTCATTCTGCTGTCCGAAGCCGACGGCCAGGCGCTGTCGGTCGCCGCTCGCAATGTTCCGGCCCAGGGCGCGCCTGCATCGGATAGCGAACCGCGCTCCCTGGATA
>CALGFL010000170.1 GCA_937881145.1 uncultured Bordetella sp. | reverse complement strand
TCTTGCCGCCGCACGTGCGGCACTCGCCGCAGCGCCCCGAGCCCGGCAGCCTGTGCCTGGTGATCGAGCGCCAGCGCCCCGCCGGCGTGACCGACGGCTTCGAGTGGTATTGCCTGGAGTGCGGCACGCTCGTGCACCGCGTCCAAGTCCAGCTCAAGAGCATCGTGAGCGATCTGCCGCCGCTCTTCAACGCCTTCTACGACAGCGAAAAACTGCGCAAATGCCCCGGCTGCGGCGCAGTGCATCCGGGGCGCGAAGCCAAATGAAAAAAATCGACATGCACGCGCACTTCTTCCCGCGCATCAAAAGGGAGGAAGCCGCCCGCCTGGACGCAGCCACCGCGCCCTGGCTGCGCGTCGACGAAGACGGCGAAACCGGCCAGATCATGCAGGCCGACAAACCCTTTCGCCCCGTCTACCGCGCGCTGTGGGACCCATCTCTGCGCATCGAGGAGCTCGACCGCCATCACATCGACATGCAAGTGGTCTGCGCCACCCCGGTGATGTTCGGCTACCGCTACGACGGCCGCGCCGCCGCCGAATGGGCGGCGCGCATGAACGACCTCGCGCTGGAGCATTGCGCCTACGCCCCCGGGCGCCTGAAGGCCATGGCGCAAGTGCCGCTGCAAGACCTGGAGCTGGCCTGCGCCGAGGCCTCGCGCGCGCTGGCTTGCGGCCACATCGGCGTGCAGATCGGCAACCATCTCGGCCCGCTCGACCTGGACGACGACCATCTGATCGCCTTTCTGCGGCATTGCGGCGAGAACCGCATCCCCGTGCTCGTGCATCCGTGGGACATGATGACCGACGGTCGCATGAAGCGCTGGATGATGCCGTGGCTGGTAGCCATGCCGGCCGAGACGCAGCTCTCCATCCTGTCGCTGATCCTGTCGGGCGCCTTCGAGCGCCTGCCGGCCTCGCTCAAGCTGTGCTTCGCGCACGGCGGCGGCAGCTTCGCCTTTTTGCTCGGGCGCGCCGAGAACGCCTGGCATTGCCGCGACATCGTGCGCGAGAGCAGCCCGCATCCGCCCTCGCATTATCTGGACCGCTTTTATGTCGACAGCGCGGTGTTCGATCCGCGCGCGCTGAGCCTCCTGGTGGACACCATGGGCGCGCGGCGCGTGATGCTCGGCTCCGACCATCCGTTCCCGCTCGGCGAGCAGGAGATCGGCAAACTCGTGGCCGAACATCCGGGCCTGGATGCCGTCACCCGTGCCCGCATCCTGGCCGGCAACGCGCTCGAATTTTTCGGGCTCGAAACATGACGAAAAACACGGCCTCGGACTTACCCGAGGTGCTTGCGAAATCGCTTGCATGAGGAAAATGCGTCGACTACGCTCTAATGCGCAAATAGTTGACGCTTAAACTATATCGCGCCTGGCCACGTGTAATACAAACCCGACCGATTTATAGAAAGAAGCAGAAGCGGTCATGACGTTGCCCGGCGTTTTCAAAGCAGTACCTTTGGAGACCATGATGACGGGGACGAAGACCATGCGACGTACAACCATTGCCGTGCTCGGGGCGCTGGCCGCCGCGGCCGCGCTTGCCTCGGGCAACGCCCAGGCGCAGACGACGGCGCCGGTGAAGATCGGCTTCATCGGCACGCTGTCCGGCCCGGGCGGCGCGCTCGGCCAGGACCAATACGATGCCTTCATGCTCGCCGTCGAGCAAAAGGGCGGCAAGCTCGGCGGCGCGGCCGTCGAGGTCATCAAGGAAGACGACCAGCTCAAGCCCGACGTCGGCGTGCAGGCCGCGCAGAAGCTCGTCGAGCGCGACAAGGTTTCCATCATTACCGGCGTCACGTTCTCGAACGTGATGATGGCCATCCACAAGAGCATCACCGGTGCCGGCGTGATCATGGTCGGTTCCAACGCCGGCCCCGCGCCGATCGCCGGCGCGCAATGCTCGCCGAACTACTTCTCGACGTCGTGGGACAACGACGAACTGCACGAAGCCGGCGGCCAGCTCTCGAGCGACCTGGGCTACAAGAAGATGTACGTGATGGCGCCGAACTACCAGGCCGGACGCGACGCCGTGAACGGCTTCAAGCGCGACTACACGGGCCAGATCGTCGACGAGGTCTATACCCAGGTCAACCAGCCCGACTATTCGGCCGAGATCGCGCAGTTGCAGGCCTCCAAGCCCGACGCCGTCTATGTGTTCTACCCCGGCGGCATGGGCGTGAACTTCGTCAAGCAGTATCGCCAGGCGGGCCTGCTGGGCAAGATTCCGCTGATCTCGGTCTCGACCATCGACGGCTCGACGCTGCCGGCGCTCAAGGACCTGGCCATCGGCGCCGTGACCAGCGCGCCGTATTCGCCCGATCTGGACAATGCCCAGAACAAGCAGTTCGTGGCCGCGTTCGAGAAGAAGTACCACCGCTCGCCGTCGATGTACGCGGCGCAGTCGTACGACGCCGCCAACCTGATCGACTCGGCGCTGGCCAGGACGCACGGCAGCGTGACCGACCGCGCGGCCCTGCGCACCGCGCTCAAGGCCGCCGACTTCCATTCGGTACGCGGTTCGTTCAAGTTCGCGAGCAACCAGTTCCCCGAGGCGCCGTTCTATCGAGTCGACGTGATCAAGGGGCCCGATGGTGCCGCCTTCGCCACCAAGAGCGAAATCCACATCAAGAAGCGCGCCGATTTCGCCGCGCAGTGCAAGATGTAATGTCCCTCGCCGCCTTCACGCCCGCGCACCGATGCGCGCGGGCATGAAGGCGGCCCTGGCAGTCCGAGACCCCATGATCAAGCGCTACCGCAATTTCGAACCGGCCGAACTCGACGTGCAATACAACGCACGCGCGACCACGCCCAACGTCCTCGACATCCTGGCCCGGTATACCGAAGAAAGCGCCAAAGTGCGCGCCACGCTGCCCGGCGAACTCGATGTCGCCTTCGGCGATCATCCCGACGAAGCGCTGGACATCTTTCCGTCGCCGCGGCCCCATTCGCCCGTCTTCGTCTTCATCCACGGCGGCTACTGGCGCGCGCTCGGCAAGAACGATTCGAGCAATATGGCGCCGGCCTTCACGCAAGCCGGCGCCACGGTCGTGGCGGTCAATTATTCGCTGGCACCCGGCGCTTCGCTCGACACCATGGTCGACCAGTGCCGCCGGGCGCTGGCCTGGATCCATCGCAATATCGACCGATACAACGGCGACGCGCGCCGCATTCATGTCTGCGGCAGTTCGGCCGGCGGACACCTGGTCGGCATGATGCTCGCCGACGGCTGGCACGCCGGGTACGGCGTGCCGCACAGCGTAATCGCCGGGGCGATACCGCTCTCTGGCCTGTTCGACCTCACGCCCATCCCGCTCACGCACATCAACGCGTGGATGAACCTGTCGGACGCCGACGCCGAGCGCAACAGCCCGATGATGCATCTGCCCATGCAGGGTTGCCCGTTGATCGTGTCCTACGGTGAAACCGAAACCGCCGAATTCAAGCGCCAGACCGACGACTACCTCGCCGCCTGGCGCGCCCGCGGCTTTCCGGGTGCCTACGTGCCCATGCCCGGCACCAATCACTTCGACATCGTGCTCACGCTGAACGACGCCAAGAGTCCGCTCACCCGGGCGATCCTGCGCCAGATGGGCCTGGCCGGCGCCGGCAAGGACGGTTCATGAGCCTCGCGCTCTTCATCATGCAGTGCCTGAACGGCCTGCAACTGGGCGTGCTGCTGTTTCTCATGGCCGCGGGCCTGACGCTGGTGTTCGGCATCATGAACTTCGTCAACCTGGCGCACGGTTCGCTGTACATGATGGGCGCCTTCATCGCGGCTTCCGTGTACAACCACACCGGATCCTTCGGCCTGGCCGCGCTCGCGCTCGTACCGGCCATGCTCGCCATCGGTCTGGCCGTCGAATATGTCGCGCTCAGGCGGCTCTACGATCGCGACCATCTGGACCAGGTGCTCGCGACCTTCGGCCTGATCCTGTTCTTCAAC
>CALGFL010000169.1 GCA_937881145.1 uncultured Bordetella sp. | reverse complement strand
CCGTCGAGATAGGCCTGCATGCCGCTCTGGAAATTGCGCGCGGCCAGGAGCTTGTCGTAAAGCTCGCGGGGCAGCGCCCGGCCGTTGTCCGCGTGGGCCGAGAGTTTTTGCAGCACCGGCCATTCCCAGCAGAAGTTCTCCATGAACTGCGAAGGCAGCTCGATGGCGTCCCATTCGACGCTGGCGAAAGCCGCGGCGCCCGGCTCGTCCACTTCGGAGAGCAGGGCGTGCAATGCGTGGCCGGTTTCGTGAAAGAGGGTGATGACGTCGTCGTGGGTCAAAAGTGAAGGCTTGTCACCGTTGGGCTTGGCGTAATTGCAATTGAGGTACGCCACGGGCGTTTGCAACTGGCCGGCGATCCTGCGGCGGTTGCGCTCGCCGTCGACCCAGGCGCCGCCCTGCTTGCCGGCGCGTGCGTACAAGTCCAGATACAAATGGCCCACCAGTTCGCCCGACGGGTCTTCGACCCGCACGCCGCGCACGTCGGGATGCCAGGTCGACACGGTCGTTTCGCGCAGGCGCACGCCGAACAGCGATTCGATCACCTCGAACAGGCCCGCCAGCACGCGCGGCTCGGTGAAGTACTGCTTGAGCTCGTCCTCGGAATAGGCGTAGCGCGATTCGCGCAGACGTTCGGAAGCATAAGCAATGTCCCAGGGCTGCAGATCGCTCATGCCCAGCTCGCGGGCCGCGTATTCGCGCAGCTGGGCCAGGTCGCGCTCGGCATAAGGCTTGGCGCGGCGCGCCAGGTCGCGCAGGAACTTGATCACCTCTTCCGAAGAACGGGCCATGCGGGTCTGCAGGCGCAGCTCGGCGAAGTCGCCGTAGCCCAGCAGCCGGGCTTCCGCGCTGCGCAAGGCCAGCAGTTCTTCGATAAGCGGGGAGTTGTCGTATTGCGGGTCGCCCTGTTCGGACGCGATAGTGCCGTAGGCGCGGTACAGCGTTTCGCGCAGTGCCCGGTCGCGCGCGTACTGCATCACGGGGATGTAGCAGGGCATCTTCAATGTGAGCTTGTAGCAACTAGGCTTATCCTCGGCTGCCGCCGCTTCGCGCGCGGCTTCCAGCACGTCGGCCGGCAGGCCTTCGAGACGATCGGCATCGTCGACGAACATCGACCACGCATCGACGGCGTCCAGCGTGTTCTCGGAGAATTTCTGCGAAGCCTGCGCTTCGCGATCGGAGATCTCGGCATAGCGTTCGCGGTCGGCGCCTTGCAGCTCGACGCCGCTCAGGCGAAAGTCGCGCAGGGCCAGTTCGATCACGCGCCGGCGCACCGCCGGCCATGCGGCGTAGCCCGGGGCGTCGTGCAGGCGCCGGTACTGGCGGTACAAGCCTTCGTGCAGGCCCACCCAGGTCGAGAACTCGGTGATCTTGGGCAGGGCGGCGTTATAGGCCTCGCGCAGCTCGGGCGTATTGACCACGGCGTTCAGGTGGCCCGCCACCGACCAGGCGCGCCACAACCTTTCTGAAGCGCTGTCCAGCGGCTCGACCACCGCTTCCCAGCTGGCAGGCAGGCCGGGATCGGCCGCGTGGTCCACCGCCTTGCGGGCCAGGTCCAGCAGCTCGTCCACGGCGGGGGCGATGTGTTCGGGGCGGACGGCGGCGTAATCGACCAGGTCGGCGACGGGGGCAAGCAGGGGATTGGAGTCGGTCATGATTGCGAAAGCGAGGCAGGGGCGGGCAGGCCGCGGGAACGAGCCGTGATTATCGGCCATGTGGACGTAGACCATATGGGGGCCGACTCCCCGGGCATCAAGATGCCCCGGCGCTTTATGTCATTCCCGGCAGCGAAAGCGTGATCTCCTGATAGCGCACGCCGTGGGATTCGGCCTTGGGCAGGCATCCCGCACGGATGTTGAAATGAATTGACGGCAGGATCATAGCCGGCGCGGCGAGCGT
>CALGFL010000168.1 GCA_937881145.1 uncultured Bordetella sp. | reverse complement strand
AAGCTATCGACGACGACTCGAAACGCCAACTACGCCGACAACGCATAAGGCAAAGGCAACACCCGGATCCTGGGACCATCCGCCGACCCCAATCGCAGATCGCCCTCAGGCAAGGACGCCAGCGTCGTCTCGAACAGCAACGCATCGCCAGCGGCATCCACCACGCGCCCGGTCGGTTCGTGCGCATCCTTTGCGTCGTAGACATCGACGCCAGGCTGCGCGGTCGTGCCGGTCTCCTGCAGGCGGCCATAAGCCATGCGCCGTTTTACCGTGCCTCGGTAGTGACTGCGGGCGACGACTTCCTGGCCGGGGTAGCAGCCCTTTGTGAAACTGACCCCGCCGGCCAGCTCCAGATTGACGGTCTGCGGAATGAACAAATCTTGCGTGAGACTCGCGATCCAGGGCAAGCCGGCCGCCAGATCGGCGACCTGCCAATCTTGCGTATCGCCGCGACCCAACAGCCTGGCCAGATCCTGGCCTGCCTGCAGCTGCGCGTCCGACGCGATCCACCACCAGCGCGGGCCGTCGGCGCTGGGCGCGGCGATCCAGGTGCCGGTGGGCAGATCGGCGCGCAGCCAAGGCTGATCGGGCAGGGCCCCGCCCGCGGCGGACTGCAGGGCCGCAACATGCTCGGCCGAGGCTTGCACGCCGAAGGCATGCAGTGTGGCGCTCACGGACAGCCTGGCTTTGGCGCGCAGCACGAACATCGACAACCGCTTGACCAGCGCCTCGGCCAGGTCCGCGCGCACCAAGGCGTGCCAGCGGGCATCGGTCGGCTCGGCCGGTTCGGTCCAGGCGCGCCACATGACCAGCGTGGCCAGCAGACGGCCCTTGGCCGTGCAGTAGCCGGCAAGGCTGGCGCGGTCGACGGGCTGGCCGGTGACATCCTGCGTGAGCTGGCCATGCAGAAAGGCCAGGGCGTCGTCGCCCGCGGCCGAGATGATGCGCATGGCATCCAGCCCGGCGCAGGTCGGCGCGGCGCCGCCGGCAAGAACGGGCAAGCCATCGTGGAAAGGAGTTGACGTCGAGGCGGACATGAATGCGGACCTAAAAAATTCTGTTCAAGCGTGTTACGGACGGGGCCGATTCGGCCCGCCGCAATGGGTGTCCCATGATACCGTGCCGCCTTCCCGTGGCCGGCCATGCCCGCGCCGCCTTCAGGGGAGCCCGCTGTCCGCAGGGCCGCCATCGGCGGTTCGCGCCGCGGCCGGCGAGGGCATATCCATTAAACTGCACAGTAGCCATGAAGATCCGCTTGCCCTTTCTCTTTCTGCTGTTTCCGCTCCTCATCCTCGCCCTTGCTGCGGGTGCGGTGGGCGGCTTCGCGCTCTGGGCCAGGCAGCCTGTGCAGATGCCCGCGGCCAAGGTCGATTTCATCGTCGACCCGGGCAGCACGCCGCGCTCCATCACCCGCGCGCTGCACGACGCCGGCATCCCCATCTGGGCACCCGGTTTCATTCTGCTTGCCCGCGTCACCGAGCGCGACAAGATGCTCAAGTCCGGCGGCTACGAAGCGGTGCAGGGCGATTCGCCGTGGACACTGCTCGAGCGCATGGCGCTGGGCGAGCGTTCCGAGCGCCAGATCACGTTCATCGAAGGCTGGACCTTCAACCAACTGCGCGCCGCCTTGAGCAACGCGCCCGATCTCAAGCACACCCTGGCCGGCCTGC
>CALGFL010000167.1 GCA_937881145.1 uncultured Bordetella sp. | reverse complement strand
TCCCGATCTGACCCGGCCCAGGAGCACCAGATAGCTGAACGCGCCGAGAAAGCAGAATCCCCCCGCCACGACGAGCGGAATGGTGAAAGAGCCCTTGGTGAGCGCGAGCATGATGCCCGTGAACGTCGTGATCACGATGCCGGCCAGGTTCGAGGCGAAGTTCTGGATGCCGCCGATCGAAGCGACATAGTCCGGGGTCGGCGCGACGTCGCTGGGCAGCGACCAGATGCTGGCCGCCGCGAAGGCAAGGCTGCCGTAGGCGATGCCGAAGAAAAGCAGCATCAGATACGTATTGGTCGTGAAGGCCGACAGCGTGATGACCGAGGACATGAGCATGCCGCCGACCATGCAGGTCTTGCGCGCCGCCGTCAGGCTCCAGCCGCGGCGGTACAGCGTATCGGATACCCAGCCGCCGAGCCAGCCGCTGGGGATGGCCATCAGCGCCGGGATCATGCCCAGCGTTCCGAGCGAGGACAGCGAGAAGCCGCGTGCCTGCACCAGATAGCTGGGAAACCAGGTGATGAAGAAATAGATCACGAAGTTCAGGCAGAAGAAGCCGAGCATCATGCCCCACAGCGTGCGGTGGCGAAACAGCGAGCCCAGCGACACCTTGTTCGCCGTCCTGGGGGCGGGCGCGACGTCGTGCTCGCCGGTCATGTCGCCGTGCGCCGGGCTGCGGTAGATGGCGAACCAGCCGACGATCCACACCAGTCCGAGCAGGCCGGTGATGATGAAGGCCGCCTTCCAGCCGAGCTGGCTGATGATCAGGGCCACGACCGGGATCGACAGCGCCGAGCCGACACGCGATCCGCTGTCGAAGATGCTGGTGGCGATGGCGCGCTCCTGCGGCTTGAACCACTGGCTCACGAGCTTGGCGCACGAGGGATAGGCGCCGGCTTCGCCGATGCCCAGCAGCAGCCGGCAGCCGAACATGCCCGCCACGCTGGAGGTCGCGGCGGTCGCCGCCGTGAAGATCGACCACCAGCCTACGGCGATGGGTAGCGCGATGCGCGCGCCGACGCGGTCGGCGAACCAGCCGAACGGAATCTGCATGAATGCGTAGGTCCAGAAGAACCCGCTCAGGATGAAACCCATCTGGGCCGGGCCGATGCCCAGCTCTTTCTCGATGAACGGGGCCGCGACCGCGAGGTTGGCCCGATCGATGTAGTTGATGGCAATTGCGAGAAAGCAAAGAAATATCACCATCCAGCGCATTCTTCTCATGAAATGTCTCCTCTTTTCGGCATCTGTATTGTCAAAAATCCCGCCTTGATGCCTGCAGGCGATTTACCGTGTCATGCGCATTGCGCCAGCGCCTGGCTCAGGCGCGGCTGCCCGATTTGCAGGCCGAGTTCACGCGCCATGTCGACAGCGGGCTTGAACCGCCGACGCTTTTTTTGTTCGTGGTTGCGGCTTATGTCGGCCAGGCGATGGTCGAGAAAGGGGTTTTCGAAGCGCTCGCGTACGTCCTGCAGGTAGGCGCGTGCCTGTTCGCCCTGGCCGAGTGCGTCCAAGACCGGCAGCACCTCGTCTCGCCACAGCGATTCGAGGCTGGCGCGCAGGACGGGGTCGCGCATGGCGTGCAGCACGTTTTCGTCGGCATCGCGCCCATCGACCTGCCAGCGCTCGGCCAACCAGGTGTGGCCCAGGTTGAGCAGCCGCAGTTTCAG
>CALGFL010000166.1 GCA_937881145.1 uncultured Bordetella sp. | reverse complement strand
GGATCGGTTTCGGTCAGCACCGCCGAACTCTGCACGCTGCTGGTCCCGACGTTGAACGACACGTTGTGGCCGCTGCCGAACAGGTTGTCCTGGCTGATGCCGGCCTGGAGGATGGCCTTGTCGGCCGAGCCGTAGCCCACGCCCAGGTTGATCATGCCGGTGGGCTTTTCCTTGACATTGACGTTGACGTCAACCTGGTCGGGCGACCCTGGGACCGGCTCGGTCTTGACGTCGACGGAGGTGAAGTAGCCCAGGCGGTCGATGCGGTCGCGCGAGACACGGATCTGGTTCGAGTCGTACCAGGCCGCTTCCTGCTGGCGCATTTCGCGGCGGATGACCGTGTCGCGGGTGCGCGTGTTGCTGGCCATCTGGATGCGGCGCACGTACACGCGGCGGCTCGGATCGATGTAGAACGTGAGGTCGGCTTCGTGCTTGGCACGATCCAGCACGGGCGTGGGGTTGACGTTGGCGAAGGCATAGCCCAGTTCGCCCAGGTAGTCGCTGATCGCCTTGGCCGTCTTGTTGGTCTGCGAGGCGTCGAACACCGTGCCCGGTTTGACCGTCACCAGCTTCTGCAGTTCGGCATCCAGGCCCAGCATATTGCCGGCCAGCTTGACGCTGCGTACTTTGTAGGGCTCGCCTTCGTGGATGGAGAGGGTGATGTAGATGCTGCTGCGGTCGGGCGAGATCGTGACCTGCGGAGGTTCGTTGGAGTATTCGAGATAGCCGCGGTCGAGATAGTAGGAACGGATCCGGTCGACGTCGGCCTCGAGCTTCTCGCGCGAGTATTTGTCGGTATCCGTGTACCAGGTGAACCAGCCCGGCGTGCTCATGTCGATCTGATCCATCAGCGTGCTGGTGGAAACGGCCTTGTTGCCGACGAAATGGATGCCGCGGATCTTGGCGTGGCTGCCCTCGAAGACGTCGAAGGCAATGCCCACGCGGTTGCGCGGCAACGGCGTCACCGTGGCGTTGACTTCGGTGCTGTACAGGCCTTTGCTCAGGTACTGCTGCTTGAGCTCGCTCTCGGCCTGATCGAGGGCGGATTGGTCGAAAATACGGCCTTCGGCAAAGCCCACCTTGGCGAGTTCGGACACGATGTCCTTGGACTCGAATTCATGCATGCCGGAAAAAGTGATCGATGCGACGGTGGGACGCTCGACCACCGTCACGACGACCACATTGCCCTCGGTGCCGATCTTCACGTCGTTGAAGAAATTGGACGCGTACAGGCGGCGAATGGCCTCGTTGGCCTCTTGCTCGGTGAAGTCCTGGCCCACTTTGAAGGGCAGATAGCCAAAGACCGTGCCCGCGTCGACCCGCTGCAGCCCCTGCACGCGGATGTCCTTGACGATGAAAGCCTGCGCCCACGTTGGAACCAGAAGCACGGCCCCAATTAGCAGATACTTCAGCAAACACCTCAGCGACGGTTGGAGCACTCGCTGAAACATCCGGCGACAAAACATAAGCTGAGGTATCCTTAGGTGGGCACGAAACCGAACATTTTATGCGATTCGCGCCTAGGTGAACAGGCGGGCAAAATCATTGAATAGCGCCAGCCCCATCAGGCAGGCCAAAAGGCCCAGGCCGGTGCGCTGGCCGATCTGCATCCAGCGTTCGGGCACGGGGCGGCCGCGGACGACCTCGAGCAGGCAGTACAGCAGGTGGCCACCGTCCAGCATGGGGATGGGCAGCAGGTTGAGCACTCCCAGGCTGATGCTGATGAGCGCCAGATAGGCCACATAGGCCGCCAGTCCGATGCGGGCCGTCTGGCCGGCATAGTCTGCCATCGTCACCGGGCCGCTGAGGTTGCGCCAGGAGACGTCCCCCACCGCCATGCGGCCCATCATGTGCAGCGACATCCAGGCCGTATCCCAGGTGCGCCCCGCGCCATGCCAGATGCTTTCCAGCACGCCGTAGCGCACCGTGACCATGGGCACGTCGCCACCGAGCAGAACGCCGATGCGGCCCACCTTGTGGCCATTGGCTTGCTCGGCGCGCGGCACGATGTGCAGGGAAACCGGCACGCCGGCGCGCACGACGGTGATGGGCAGGGAAACGCCCGCATGCTGCTGGATGTAGCCGACGAGCGCCGAGGCGTCGAGCGGCCCCTTCAAATCGCCCACGGCGGTAATCGTGTCGCCCGCCTGCAGCCCGGCAGCCTGACCGGGACTGCCGGCGTTGACTTCGCGCACCACCGGACGCGGCTGCTCCAGGCGCAAGCCCGCCTCGGCCAGGGGGTCGCCCTGCGACGGATCCAGGTGATTGCCGGTTTTGAGCACCAGCATGCGGTGCTGCACGCCGCCCGCGGCCGGGTGCACGTCCAGCGCCGCCTCGCCACCCGACGACAGCACGTCCAGCAGACGCCAGCGCACATCGTTCCAGGACGTCACTGAATGGCCATCAATGGCCAATATCGTGTCGCCCGCCATAAAGCCGGCCTGCCCGGCCGGACTGCTGATCTCGGGCTGGCCCAGGATGGGCGCCGGCATCTGCGTGCCGACCATGTCCAGCCCGGCATAGAACACCACCGCCAGCACCAGGTTGAATACCGGTCCCGCGGCCACGATGGCCATGCGCCGCCATACCGATTGGGCATTGAAAGACCGCGCCGCCTCGGCCCGGGATGCCCCCGGCTCGGGGTCGTCCTGCATCTTCACGTAGCCGCCCAGCGGAATGGCCGAAACGGCCCACTCCGTGCCGCGTTTGTCGGTGCGGCGCAGGACCACCTGGCCAAAGCCGATCGAAAAGCGCAAGACGCGCACGCCGCACAGGCGAGCCACCCAGTAGTGGCCCAGTTCGTGGAACGTGATGAGAATGCCGAGTGCGACGACGAAGGCGATTAGCGTCAGGAACATGTATGGGGGTGAAAGATTTTGGGGCACCGGGGTTGAGTTCTCTTGACCGGCGGTAGTTGGGTTCTTGAGGCGCCGAGGCTGCCCTGCGCAAGTCCGATGCTCGCCGCTTGCGCGTCTGCGGTAGGCCGCCCCGCGCTTCGGACTGCTCCGGGGCCATCGGCTCGCATCGGCCTCGTGCGACGGTGCCTAAAAAACTCAGAATCGGAAACTCGAAAAACCTCAGGCCAACCCTAGATTACCGGCATAAGCGCGCACCGCGGCATCCGCCGCCAGCACGTCTTCAAGAGAACCCAGCGTAGCAGATGGCCAACCCGCCTGCCACTCCAGCGAGGCCTCGATGACCCGGGCGATCCAGGTATACGGCAGGCGGCCTTCGAGAAAGGCCTGCACCGCGATCTCGTTGGCCGCATTGAGTGCGATGCAGGCGCCCTGCCCGGCCTTGAGTGCGGCAAAGCACAAAGGCAGGCAAGGAAAGCGCGCGAAGTTCGGCTCTTCGAAATCCAGCCGCCCCACGCGGGCCAGATCCAGCATGCCCACGCCGCTCTCGAGGCGGTCGGGAAACCCCAGCCCGTAGGAGATCGGCGTGCGCATGTCGGGATTGCCGAGCTGTGCCAGCACCGAGCCGTCCACATACTCGACCAGCGAATGCACCACGCTTTGCGGATGGATCACCACCTCGATGCGCTCGGGCGGCATGGCGAACAGCCAGTGCGCCTCGATCACCTCCAGGCCCTTGTTGACCATGGTCGCCGAATCGACGGAAATCTTGCGGCCCATGCTCCAGTTGGGATGGGCGCAGGCCTGTGCAGGCGTGACGCTTTGCAGGTCGGCGGGATCGGCCAGACGGAACGGCCCGCCCGAGGCCGTCAGCAGCAGTCGGCGCACGCTCGTGGCCGGCTCCGAAGGCGCATGGGCGCGATTGCCCGATACACCGTGATGCGGCAGGCACTGGAAGATCGCATTGTGCTCGCTGTCTATCGGCAGCAGTTCGGCGCCGCTGTCGCGCACGGCCTGCATGAAAAGCGTGCCGGCCGCGACCAGGGCCTCTTTGTTGGCCAGCAGGATGCGCTTGCCGGCGCGCGCAGCCGCCAGGGCGGACGGCAGGCCAGCTGCGCCGACGATGGCCGCCACGACCATATCGCATTGGGCTTCGGCGACCGTATCGGCCAGCGCCTGAGCGCCGACCCGGATCTCGGGCAAGTTCTCGCCGCGCCAGGCTGCGACGAATCGCGCGCGCGCCGCGTCGTCGGGCACCAGCACCACGGGCGCGCCGCAAGCCGCGGCCTGCCCGGCCAGGTCTTCCATCCGGCTGTTCGCCGACAAGGCATGAACCCGCAGCCGATCGGGATGCCGCGCAATGACGTCCAGCGTGCTCACGCCGATGGAACCGGTCGAACCCAGCACGACGACGCGCTGGGACCCGGTGGCTTGTCGCATGGTCAAAACAAGGCTCCCGAAATCAGCAGCGCGATGGGCACGACCGGCAGGATGGCGTCGATGCGGTCGAACACGCCGCCGTGACCCGGCAGCAAGCCGCTGGAATCCTTGACGCCGGCGCGCCGCTTGAGCAGCGACTCGAACAGATCGCCCATGATGGATACCGCGCCAAGGATGGCCGCGACGGGAATGGCGCCCCAGACCGACCAGCGGTCGACGAGCATATAGCCGAAGGTATCCGGCCACCAGGCGCCGATCAGCGTCACCACGACCGCGCCCAGCAGGCCGCAGAGCGCGCCTTCGACCGTCTTGCCGGGACTGACCCTGGGCGCCAGTTTGCGGCGGCCGAACTTGCGGCCGCCGAAGTAGGCGCAAATGTCGGCGGCCCATACCAGCAACAGCAGCGTCAGCACGAACAAGGGGCCGAAGGCCATGTACATCACGGCCAGGACGATCCAGGCCGAGACGGTCGCCAGCACGGCGAATATCGACCAGCCTATGCTGGCGGGCGGCGCATCGGCCCGGCCGCGCACCACCGCCGTGGTGGCGCAGATCAGCCAGATCAGACTGACGACGACGACCAGGGCGCCGCTGGCCAGAAGCTCTTGCGGCAGCACGCCGCCCATGGGAGAGCTCCAGATCCAGGCCAGGGCCATCAAAAAGCACAAGACGACGAGGGCGACCAGGCGCGGCACGATCGCGGACACGTGCTCGGGCAGCGTCAGGCGCAGCCATTCCCAGCACGCGCAGGCGGCCGTCAGCGCCAGCAGCGCCAGCATCCAGATGGGCTGCGGCGCGGCCACGGCCGCGGCCAAAACGACGAGCAGGACGGCGGCGGTAATGATGCGCTGGCGTAACATCGCTAGAACTCTTGCGGGTGGCTGTGGAGAGAGATCACGACGGGAATCACTGTGGCGATCGACGCGCCGCCAGCACTTGCGCGCTGGTCCGGCCGAAACGGCGCTCGCGTCCGCCATACCACGCGATGGCCTCTTCCAGGCAGGCTCGGTCGAAATCGGGCCAGTAGGTATCGGTAAAGTACAGCTCGGTATAGGCGAACTGCCAAATCAGGAAATTCGAGATCCGTTGCTCGCCGCCCGTGCGGATGAACAGGTCGGGTTCGGGCGCCCAGGGCATGGATAGATGCGCCGACAAGGCGCTTTCATTGATGCGTTCGGGATGCTCGGCCAGACTGGGATCTGCCCGCAGCATGCCGCGCATGGCCTGCAGCACGTCCCAGCGGCCACCGTAATTGGCGGCGATCGACAGATGCAGCTGATCGTTGTGCTCGGTGCGCGCCTCGGCCTGGCGGATCAGCTCCTGCAGCCGCGGTTCGAAAGGCGAAAGGTCGCCCACCACGCGCAGGCGCACACCCTGTTTTTCCAGCTTGACGACCTCGCGCTCGAGCGACTTGACGAACAACCGCATCAGAAGCGATACCTCGTCGGCCGGACGGCGCCAGTTCTCGGAGCTGAAGGCAAACAGCGTGAGATAGCGCACGCCCAGGCGACCGCAGGCCTCGACCGTGCGGCGCACGGCCTGCACGCCCTTGATGTGGCCGGCCGTACGCGGCAGATGCCGGCGCGTGGCCCAGCGGCCATTGCCATCCATGATGATGGCAATGTGCCGCGGCACGCCGCTGGTCTGCGGCACGGCGAGAGTGGAACTGGTGGCCATGGTGTGTCGAAGCACGCCGGCGTCGCGGCAGCGCCGCTTACACCGTCATGATTTCGGCTTCTTTCTGCGCGACCAGCTTGTCGATGTCGGCCACGAAGCGATCGGTGAGCTTTTGCACGTCGTCCTGCGCGCGGCGCTCGTCGTCTTCGGAAATGGTCTTGTCCTTGACCAGCTTCTTCAGGCTGTCGTTGGCATCCCGGCGCAGATTGCGCACGGCCACCTTGGCGTCTTCGCCTTCGCTGCGCGCCACCTTGGTCAGCTCGCGGCGGCGCTCTTCGGTGAGCGCGGGCATGGGCACGCGGATGGTGTCGCCCAGCGACATGGGATTGAGGCCCAGGTCGGACTCGCGGATGGCCTTTTCGATGGGCTGCAGCATGGTCTTTTCATACGGCTGCACGCTGATCGTGCGGGCATCGACCAAGGTCAGGTTGGCCACCTGACCCACCGGCACCGGCGAGCCGTAGTACTCGACCTGCACGTGATCCAGGATGCTGGGGTGCGCGCGGCCGGTGCGCAGCTTGGACAAGTTGGACTTGAGGGTGTCCAGCGACTTGGTCATCCGGCTGTCGGCGGATTTGCGAATGTCTGCAACGCTCATGGAGTTTCCTTTTATACGTGTACCAGCGTGCCTTCGTCCTCACCGGCCACGACGCGGTTGAGCGCGCCCGGCTTGTTGATCGAAAACACCTTGATGGGCAGTTTCTGGTCGCGGCACAGCGCGAACGCAGTAGCGTCCATCACCTCGAGACGGCGCACGATGGCCTCGTCGAAGCTGATGCGCGCATAGCGCGTGGCGGTGGGATCCTTGTTGGGATCGGCGCTGTAGATGCCGTCGACCTTGGTGGCCTTGAGCACGATCTCGGCGCCGATCTCGGCGCCGCGCAGCGCCGCCGCGGTATCGGTGGTGAAAAAGGGGTTGCCCGTGCCGGCCGCGAAGATCACGACCTTGCCTTCTTCGAGATAACGCAGCGCCTTGGGGCGGATGTAAGGCTCGACTACCTGCTCGATGTTCAGCGCCGATTGCACGCGGGCGTCGACACCCTGGTGTTTGAGGGCGTCCTGCAGGGCCAGCGAGTTCATGATGGTGGCCATCATGCCCATGTAGTCGGCCGTGGCGCGGTCCATGCCCTGCGCCCCCGGGGCCACGCCGCGGAAAATGTTGCCGCCGCCGATGACGATGGCCAGTTCGATGCCGGTGGACGCGACCTCGGCGATTTCCTGGGTCATGCGCACGATGGTGCCGCGATTGATGCCAAAGGCATCCTCGCCCATCAGGGCTTCGCCGGAAAGCTTGAGGAGAACCCGGTTGTACGATCTGCTGCTGGTCATAGGCATGCCCCTGGGAACGGTTCCGACGAAAGTGTAAGACAAGAAACGGGCCGGGGCGGGGTACGGGCCTTCAGCCCCTGGCGCCCCCGCGCCGGCCCGCAGAACTGCTGGATCAGGCTTGGCCGGCAGCGGCGGCGGCCACTTCGGCCGCGAAGTCGGTGACTTTCTTCTCGATGCCTTCGCCCACGACGAACAGTACGAACTTGGTGATCGAGGCGTTCTTTTCCTTGAGCATCTGTTCGACGGTCTGCTTGTCGTTCTTGACGAAGGGCTGCGACAGCAGCGTGACTTCTTTCAGGAACTTGGCGATCGAGCCGTCGACCATCTTGGCGACGATGTCGGCGGGCTTGCCCGACTCGGCAGCTTTGGCTTCGGCGACCGAGCGCTCGGTCGCGATGTCGGCGGCGGGCACGCCATCGGCGTTCAGCGCCTTGGGCTTGGTCGCGGCGATATGCATGGCCAGGTCCTTGCCCACTTCGTCGGCGCCGGCGAACTCGACCAATACGCCGATGCGACCGCCGTGCACGTAGCTGGCGAGCTTGTGGGGCGTCTGGATGCGCTCGAAGCGGCGGATGCTCATGTTTTCGCCGATCTTGCCGATCAGCGCGGTGCGGGTCGCTTCGACCGTGCTCTCGCCCGCGGGGCCCACATACGGCAGCGCGCTGAGCGCGGCCACGTCGGCGGGGTTCTTCTCGGCGACCAGCTTGGCCAGGCCGTTGACGAATGCGACGAAGTCGTCGTTCTTGGCGACGAAGTCGGTTTCGCAGTTGATTTCGATCACGGCGCCCTGCTTGCCGTCGGCCGAGATGTACAGGCCGATAAGGCCTTCGGCGGTGACGCGGGTGGCGGCCTTGCTGGCCTTGTTGCCCAGCTTGACGCGCAGGATCTCTTCAGCCTTGGCCAGGTCGCCGGCGGCCTCGGTCAGGGCCTTCTTGCATTCCATCATGGGCGCGTCGGTCTTTTCGCGCAGTTCCTTGACCAGGGCAGCGGTAATTTCAGCCATGTTTGCTCCAAATTTCGTAAGACATGCCCCGGACTGGCCGGGGCAGAAATATTGCTGCGAGGGCAAGGCGCCGGCATGCGGCGCGGCGCCTTGCCCTGGCGGCCAGCCCATGCAGGCCGGCCGCCGGACATGACAGGCTTAGGCCTGATTGTCCTGCACTTCGACGAACTCTTCCTGACCTTCGATCTCTTCGACCACGCCGTTCAGGTTCTGCTGGCGGCCTTCGAGGATGGCGTCGGCAATGCCCTTGGCGTACAGCGCGATGGCCTTGGCCGAGTCGTCGTTGCCGGGGATGATGTAGTCCACGCCGTCGGGAGCGTGATTGGTATCGACCACGGCCACGACCGGAATGCCCAGGGTGCGGGCCTCAGCCACGGCGATCTTGTGGTAGCCCACATCGATCACGAACAGGGCGTCGGGCAGCGTGGTCATGTCCTTGATGCCGCCGATCGACTTGTTCAGCTTTTCCAGTTCGCGCTGGAACAGCAGGCCTTCCTTCTTGATCATGCGCTCGGCGCCACCTTCGGCGACGACGGCTTCCATGTCTTTCAGGCGCTTGATCGAGGTCTTGACCGTCTTGAAGTTGGTCAGCATGCCGCCGAGCCAGCGGGCGTCCACAAAAGGCATGCCGGCGCGGGAAGCCTCGGATGCGATCAGTTCGCGGGCAGCGCGCTTGGTGCCGACGAACAGCACGTTGCCGCCGCGGGCAGCCAGCTGCTTCACGAACTTGTTGGCTTCGAGGTACTTCTCAACCGTCTTTTCGAGGTTGATGATGTGAATCTTGTTGCGGCTGCCGAAGATGTAAGGAGCCATCTTCGGATTCCAGTAACGGGTCTGGTGACCGAAGTGGACACCGGCTTCGAGCATTTCGCGCATAAGGGACATAATGTTCTCCTAGGGTTTGGACTTGCACGCTCGCCAGCACCCACCTGCTTTTCTACAATCGCTTCATTTGCAATCGGCAGACGGGCACCCTGGTTGGCAAGGTGCGGGATTTGGCGCTTAAAGTTTCGGTTCCACCCTGGGGATTTCGGCCCCTTCCTGGGGATAAAACCTCGGATCAAACGCCGGAAAGCCTATAATTCTACTATTTTCCAGGGCAAACCCTCAAGTGGTATGCCTCCAGGCCTCAGAACGAGCTGTAAAACCGGCCCCAAAAACGGGGGCGGATTGTTAAAAATCCCGCTGGACACGCCATGGCAATCGAACTCATCACCGACCCCGCCGACCTCGCCAAGATGCGCGCCGCCTGCCAGGACGCAGCGCTCATCCTGGACTACCTTACCCCTTTCGTGAAACCGGGCGTCACCACTGGCGAGCTCGACCGTCTGTGCATGGAATACCTCACCGACGAGCTCAAAGTGAAGTCGGCCACGGTGGGCTATGCGCCCCCGGGCTATCCGCCTTTCCCCGGTGCCATCTGCACCTCGGTCAACCACGTGGTCTGCCACGGCATCCCGGGCGACAAGGTCTTGAAGAACGGCGACTCCATCAACCTGGACGTCACCATCATCAAGGACGGCTGGTTCGGCGATACCAGCCGCATGTACGCCGTGGGCGAGCAATCGATCCTGTCTCGCCGCCTGACCGAAATCACTTTCGAATGCATGTGGAAGGGCATCGAGCAGGTGCGCCCCGGCGCCACGCTGGGCGACATCGGCCATGCCATCCAGAAACACGGCGAGGCAGCCGGCTTTTCCATCGTGCGCGAATACTGCGGCCACGGCGTGGGCCGGCGCTTTCACCAGGACCCGCAGATCCTGCACTACGGCAAGCCGGGCATGGGCATCAAACTGGTGCCCGGCATGATCTTCACCATCGAGCCCATGGTCAACGCCGGCCGCAAGGAAATCCGCAACATGGCCGACGGCTGGACGGTGGTCACGCGCGACCATTCGCTGTCGGCGCAATGGG
>CALGFL010000165.1 GCA_937881145.1 uncultured Bordetella sp. | reverse complement strand
GAAGGCTGCTCGCATCGCCACTTCGGCCTTGCCGAAGCCCACGTCGCCGCATACCAGGCGATCCATGGTCCTGCCCGAGCCAATGTCGGCGATGACGGATTGGATGGCGGCGTATTGGTCGGGCGTTTCTTCGAAGCCGAAGCCTTCGGCAAAGGCCTCGTAGTCGGTGAGCGGCAGCTTGAAGGCGTAGCCTTCGCGCGCGGCGCGCTGGGCGTACAGGGCCAGCAGTTCGGCCGCGGTATCGCGCACTTGCCTGGCCGCCTTGCGGCGCGCCTTGTCCCACTGGCCCGAGCCCAGCTGATGCAGCGGCGCGGCTTCCGGGTCGGCGCCGCTGTAGCGGGCGATGACGTGCAGCTGCGAGACCGGCACGTAGAGCGTGCTGCCGTTGGCGTATTCGAGATGCAGGAACTCCATCTCGCCTTCGCCCATGTCCATGTTGATCAGGCCGTGGTAGCGGCCGATGCCGTGCTGGGCGTGCACGACCGGGTCGCCCGCGCGCAGTTCGGCCAGGTCGCGCACCATGGCGTCGACGTTGCTGGTGCGTTCCTGAGAGCGCTTGCCGCGATGGGTGGCCGTGTGGCCGGGATAGAGGTCGTTCTCGGTAAGGAAGACCAGCTCGCCGGCGGGGACGGCGAAGCCGCCGGCCAAGGGCGCCACGGCCAGGCCGAAATGCGCGTCCGCTGCCAGGAATGCCTGGATGGTGTCGGTCTGCAAGTCCGGCGCCAAGCCTTGCTCGGCCAGCATCTGGGCCAGGGTTTCGCGCCGGCCGGCCGAGTCGGCGCACAGCAGCACGCGGCCGGGCTTGCCGAGCAGCACGCGCAGTTTGGCGACGGGATCGTCGGCGCGGCGCGAGACCGCGACATCCGGCGCAACAGCGAAATCGGGGTGATTGCGCTCTTCGCTTATCGCCAGGCGCGGGAAAACGCGCAGGTGCTCGAACAGATTTTCCTGGTCGAGAAAGAGCGCCTGCGGCGCCAGCACGGGCCGTTCGCGGTCGCTCTTGAGGAATTGATAGCGGCTGGCCGTGTCTTGCGCAAAGCGCTGCATGGCGTTGTCGATATCGCCCAGCGTGACAGTGATGGTGTCGGGCGCGAGGTAGTCAAAGAGCGTGGCCGTCTGTTCGAAAAAGAGCGGCAGGTAGTACTCGACGCCGGCGAATGCGATGCCGTTGCCCATGTCGCGATAGGGCACGGCGCGCGAGGGATCGCCTTCGAACACTTCGCGAAAGCGCGCGCGAAAGCGGTTGCGCGCCGCTTCGTCCATGGGAAATTCGCGGCCTGGCAGCAGCTGCACTTCGCGCACGGGATAGAGGCTGCGCTGCGTGTCGACGTCGAAAGCGCGGATGGACTCGATTTCGTCGTCGAACAGGTCGATCCGATAGGGCACGACCGAGCCCATGGGAAAGAGATCGATCAGTCCGCCGCGCAGGCAGAACTCGCCGGGCGCGGTGACCTGCGTGACGTGGGTGTAGTTGGCCAGCACCAGCTGGGCGCGCAGGGCGCTTTCGTCGAGCTTGTCCTTCTGGCGGAAAGAGAAGGTATAGGCCGCGAGAAACGAGGGCGGGGCCAGGCGGTACAGCGCCGTGGTCACCGGCACGGTCAGCAGGTCGACTTCGTGCCTGATCATCGCGTTGAGCGTGCGCAGGCGTTCGGAGATCAGGTCCTGGTGCGGTGAGAAGACGTCGTAGGGCAGGGTTTCCCAATCGGGCAGCTGGCGCACGCGCAGGCCGGGGGCGTAGAGCGGGATTTCTTCGGCCAGGCGCTGGGCTTCCAGCGGATCGGCGGTGAGGACGATGAGAGGACGCCCGGCTTTTTGTGCCAGCGTGGATAGCATCCAGCCGTCGGCCGAACCGGGCGGGCGCGGCCTGGCGTAGCGGGCGCCGGGTTTCAGGGCGGCAAGCGTTTCGGCGATAGTGCTGCCGACAGGCAGCGGCGCGACGGGATGAGAAAGGGGAGCGGAATCAGCCATCAGGGCTGTGATTATAAAATGGCCTCACTTATGACCGCTTCCTTGATTGCTCTCGTTCCTGCTGCCGGTGTGGGCGCCCGCGCCGGCGGCGACCGGCCCAAGCAATACCGCCTGCTCAAAGGGCAGCCCATGCTGCGCCTGGCGGTTCAGGCTTTGCTGGCCGATCCGCGTATTGCCCAGGTGCGCGTGGCC
>CALGFL010000164.1 GCA_937881145.1 uncultured Bordetella sp. | reverse complement strand
TCTACCTGCATCCCGTTGCGCAGCACCACGCCGGAACGTGTGTCGCCGCTCGACAGCACCTCGGTTACGTCTTCGTAGTGGACGAAGCTCTGCGTGACGGCGGATGCGTTGCGCGCGGCGATCAGGATGTCGAGATCGCCCACGGTTTCGGCGCGGCGGCGAAAGCTGCCGGCGATGATAGCCTCTTCGACGCCGCTTACGGCCTTCAAGTGCGCGAGAAGCGGCTCCGCGTATTGCTCGGCGAGCGCGATCTTGAAGCGGCGCGATTTCTTCAGTCTTGCCTCGATGCTGGCGACGATGTGTGCCTCGGTCTTCTCGCCGAATCCGCGCAGGCCGCGGATGCGGCCCTGCTTGGCGGCGCGCAGCAGCTGCTCGATCGTGTCCACGTGCAGGGTGTCGTGAATCGCGCGCACGCGCTTGGGCCCGAGTCCCTGGATCTGCAGCAGCTCGCTCACGGCCGCCGGCATCTCGCGGTGCAGTGTTTCGAGCAGCGCGCATTTTCCGGTGGCCGAGATCTCGCGCAGCTTGCGGGCCAGATCGTCGCCGATGCCGCGTATGGTCTTCAGGCTCTCATCGTGCCCGATCATCTCCGGAATGCTTTTACCCAACTCGGAGACCGAGCGCGCCGCATTGCGATAGGCGCGCACGCGAAACGGATTGGCGCCCTGGATCTCGAGCAGGTCCGCGATCTCGCCGAAGATCGCGGCGATGTCGGCATTTTGAAGGGGCATGGTGCCTGCCTGCTCGCTCGTGCTTTCGCCGCTACAGCGTTGCATGGGGCGCAACGGCGTGCGTGCGCTCGTGCACGGCCTGGCAGCGCATGCAGCGCTTGGCCGTGGGGCAGGCGTTCAACAGGCCAAAGCCGATCGGCTGCCCGCAGTCGATGCACACGCCATAGCGGCGCCTGCGAATCCGTTCGCGCTCGCACAGCGCTCGCATCTGCGGGCGTTCAAGATGGTGTGTCATACGCAATGCCGTGCTCATCATCAATTCCTCTTCGGATCGATGAATGTCTCATGATCGTCCACGGTTCTCGACCCGGGTTGACTCAGGTCAATCTTCTTTGTTTTGCGCCGGTTCCCCGCGCGCGCCTGGCATCCAGGCGTCTGGCGAGCAGCTCGATCGGCAGCGGTGTCGTCGCCCTCGCCGGGCCGATCGCGTCCATGCGCGCAAGCAAGCAGTTTGGCAGTACGCTTTTGCCATGCCCCGCAAATCCGACGAACAGAGCTGATGCGCTCCCTCACCGTAACCGCCGGCGTATTCGCCGTTGCAGCCGGATTGTTGCTCGCGGGCGCCATATTGGCGTGGACAGGCAGGTTCCATGTCGCCCACCTGCTATGGGCTCTGGGCGCGCTGTCGGTTTTAGGGTTCGTGCTTTACGACGTTGCCTGCTCGCTCATCCGCCGTGAGGCCGGCATCGATGTGTTGGCGGCGGTCGCCATTGTCGGTGCGATCCTCCTGGGCGAATACCTTTCGGCGATTGCAATCGCCGTGATGTTCGCCAGCGGCCGGGCGCTCGAGAGCTTTGCGCAGGCGCGGGCCGGCCGGGAGATGTCAGCGCTGCTGGCGCGAGCCCCGCGCAACGCCTACCGGATGCAAAGCGACGCGCTGATTTGCATCGGTCTGGACGAGGTCCGGATCGGCGATCGTCTGCTCGTGAGGGCTGGCGACGCGGTGCCTGTCGACGGGCTGGTCCAGTCCTCGTCGGCAACGCTGGACGAATCCGTCCTGACCGGCGAGTCGGTTCCGGTCGAGCGGCATCTGGGCGATGTGCTTCGCAGCGGCGCGGTCAACGCCGGCGCGCCGTTCGAAATGCTGGCGACGGAAACCGCGCAGCGCAGTACCTTCGCCGGCATTGCCAGGCTGGTGGAATCGGCGCGCACCTCCCGCGCGCCCGCGACGCGGCTCGCGGATCGATATGCGTTGTGGTTCGTGCCGATATCGCTAGGCCTGGCAGGAATCGCCTGGCTGGTGAGCGATAGCCCGGTGCGGGCCCTGGCGGTGCTCGTCGTCGCGACCCCTTGCCCCTTGATTCTGGCCGTGCCGGTGGCGCTGGTCTCGGGTATGTCGAACTGCGCCAGGCGCGGCATCCTGATCAAGGGCGGCGCGGCTCTGGAGGGACTTGCGCGAGCCAAGGCCCTGTTTTTCGACAAGACGGGGACGTTGACGGGCGGGCAGGCGCGGCTTGTTCAAATCCAGGCCGATGCGCAGGTCGACAAGGCGGTGGCGCTGCGCACGGCGGCGTCCCTGGACCAGGTCTCTGCCCATATCACGGCTTCGGCCATTGTGTCGGCCGCGCGCGAGCGCGGCCTGCAGCTGTCCTTGCCGATCGAAGTGAACGAGGAGCCTGGCGCAGGCCTGGCCGGTATGGTGGAGGGCGCGTCGGTGAGAGTCGGCACCCCCGATTTCGTATGTCGGTCGCTGCCGACGCCGGGCTGGAGCGCAGCATTCCTGGCGACAGTCGGAAGCGAGGGAGGATCGGCCGTGTTCGTCGCAAGGGACGGCAAGGTGATCGGAGCCCTGCATCTGGCCGACCAGATTCGCGTGGAGACGTCCCGCGCACTGCGCATGCTGCGGCAAGTCGGCATTGAGCGCATGGTGATGCTGACAGGCGACAGGCGCGATGTCGCGACCGCGATCGGCGCCGCGGTCGGGGTGGATGAAATACGCGCTGAACTGGATCCGGCGGGCAAACTCGCCGCGCTTGGCGAAGTGCCGGCTGGCGTGATCTCGATCATGGTCGGCGACGGGATAAACGATGCCCCTGCGCTGGCGGCGGCCGGGGTCGGCGTCGCGATGGGCGCGCGCGGCGCGGCGGCGTCGTCCGAGGCGGCCGACGTCGTGTTGCTGGTGGATCGGCTCGATCGCTTGGCCGAGGCGGTGTATCTGGCCAAGGCATCGCGCCGGATCGCAATGCAAAGCGTTGCCCTGGGCATGGGGATGTCGTTGATCGCCATGGCCGTGGCCGCGGCCGGGTATCTGGCGCCGGTATACGGTGCAGCCCTGCAGGAAATCATCGATGTGATCGCGATTGCCAATTCATTGCGTGCCTTGCACGTGGCGCCGCTGCGGGTCAGCCGTCGGCGCTTGCCTGCCGAGCAGTCCTTGCGCCTTCGCGCCGAGCATGAGGAACTGCTGCCGCTGCTCGATCATTTGTCCTCCCTTGCCGATCAGGTTTTGGCAATGCCGGCTGAGCAGTCCGTGCCGGCATTGCGTCAATTTGACCAGATGCTTGCGCACAAGCTTGTTCCCCACGAAGTGGCTGACGATGCCCGCGTCTATCCGATGGTGGCGGGTTTGCTCGGAGGAGACGACCCC
This sequence comes from uncultured Bordetella sp., assembly GCA_937881145.1. Lineage (GTDB taxonomy): Bacteria > Pseudomonadota > Gammaproteobacteria > Burkholderiales > Burkholderiaceae_B > Bordetella. The sequence continues at coordinate 7,139 of CALGFL010000164.1, read as the reverse complement.
ATGGCTTCGCTCAGCCGGACGCATCGCGAGATTTTCACCTTGGCGCGCCGCCTGCATGGGATCGTGCAGGCTCTGGCGCCTGCGTCGGTGGACGAGGCGGCAATGCGCGAAGTGCAGCGCATCCTGTACGGCCTGGACGCGATACTGAGATTGCATTTTGCGCAAGAGGAGGAGCTGTACCTCGCCCTGAGCTAGAAAGGACAGTCGCCCACGTTCTTGCCTTTTCATCCGGACGCGGACGCCAACCGCGTGGCGTGCGCCGCGGGAGGCGCGAAGGTGTCGCAAGCATGCCCGGTAAATAAAGTGATGATTTAAATGTGCCCAACGGGCCGGTTCGTCGCATCCGCTCTGCGCCGATCAGATCCCGGCAGCGCGGGACAGGGCACCGGATGCTCAGCGAAAATCCCTGCTCGCGCCCGTTACCTGCGTCAGCCGTCCCAGCAGCGGCGTGAGATCCTGCAAGCGGCTCGCCACCACGTTGCAGACCTCGCCCTCGCGCTGCCACCGCCCATATACCGCCAGCAGTTTCGAGCGCAGCAGCTCGTTGCGCTGGCGCTCGCCGACCTTGTTCCACACCACCACCTGGATGGCGCCCGTCTCGTCTTCCAGCGACACGAAGACCACGCCCTTGGCGGTGCCCGGCCGCTGGCGCCCCGTGACGATGCCGCAGCAGCGGACCCAGCGCCCGTCGGGCAGCTCGCGCAGTTCCTGCGCGTTCTGCAGGCGTCTTTTGCGCAGCAGCGGTCGCAGCAACGCCAAGGGATGGCTGCGCAGCGTGAGGCCCGTGCTCGCATAGTCGAAGACGACTTCTTCGCCTTCGGGCGCCGGGGGCAGTTCGAGAAACGCCTCGTCGATCGGCGCATCGCGCAGGAGTATGGGCGCCGCTTTCAGCGCGGAGGCTTCCCAGACTTGCTGGCGCCGGTGGCCGGCCAGGCTGATCAGCGCATCCGCGCCCGCCAGCCGCCGCATCTCCTGTTCGTCCAGCGCCGCGCGCCGCGCCAGATCCTGGGCATCTTCAAAAGGCATCTGCCCGCGCGCGGCCACGATGCGCTCGGCCGCCGCGCGCGGCAGCCCCGACACCATCCGCAGGCCCAGCCGCACCGCCGGAGGCCGGGGCAGGCCTTCCAGGGTGCAATCCCAATCGCTGGCCAGCACGTCGGCGGGCCGCACCTGCACGCCATGGCGCCGGGCATCCTGCACCAGCTGGTTGGGCGTGTAGAAACCCAGCGGCTGGCTGTTGAGCATCGCGGCCAGGAATTCGGCCGGGTGATGCCGCTTGATCCAGCAGGAGGCGTAGACGAGCAGGGCGAACGAGGCCGCGTGGCTTTCCGGAAAGCCGTAGTCGCTAAAGCCCTTGATCTGCTCGAAGATGGATTGCGCGAACGCAGCCTCGTAGCCTCGTCCGGTCATGCCGTCTATGAGTTTGGCGCGGTATTTTTCCAGCCCGCCCTTGCGCTTCCAGGCCGCCATCGCGCGGCGCAGCTGGTCGGCCTCGCCGGGCGTGAAGCCCGCCGCCAGCACCGCCACCTGCATGACCTGCTCCTGGAAGATCGGCACGCCCAGCGTGCGCCCCAACGCTTCGCGCAGCGCCGGGCCGGGGTAGCTCACGGGCTCCTTGCCCTGGCGCCGGCTCAGGTAGGGATGCACCATGCCACCCTGGATGGGCCCGGGCCGCACGATCGCCACTTCGATCACCAGGTCGTAGAAGCACCGAGGCTTGAGCCGCGGCAGCATGCTCATCTGCGCGCGGCTCTCGATCTGGAAGACGCCGACGGTGTCGGCCTTGCAGATCATGTCGTAGGTCTGGACGTCCTCAGAAGGGATGTCCTGCATCCGGAAGGCCCGGTTCTTGCGCTCGCCGATGAAGGCCAGCGCCTTGCCCAGCGCGCTCAGCATGCCCAGCGCCAGCACGTCCACCTTGAGCAGGCGCATGGCGTCCAGGTCGTCCTTGTCCCATTCGATGACGGTGCGGTCCTGCATGGCCGCGTTTTCGATGGGCACCATGCGCGACAGCAACCCGCGCGTGAGCACGAAGCCGCCTACGTGCTGGCTCAGGTGGCGCGGAAATCCCAGCAATTGGCGGGTCAGCGCGATGAGTTGGCGCACCTGCAGCGATTCGGGCGTCAGGCCTGCCCCGGCCAGCAGGGCGGCATCGACGGGCTCCCCGTCCCACCAGCGATGGCCCTTGGCCAGGGCATCGAGCGTATCCGGTTCGAAGCCCAGCGCCTTGCCCACGTCCCGGATCGCGCTCTTGGGCTGGTAGCGGATCACCGTGGCCGTCAGCGCGGCGCGATCGCGCCCGTACTTCTGATACAGGTATTGAATGACTTCCTCGCGCCGTTCGTGCTCGAAGTCCACGTCGATATCGGGCGGCTCGTTTCTTTCCTTGGAGATGAAGCGCTCGAACAGCACCGACATGCGCGCCGGATCCACTTCGGTGACGCCGGTGCAGTAGCACACTACCGAATTGGCCGCGCTGCCACGCCCCTGGCAAAGAATGTGGCGCGAACGCGCGAAGGCCACGATGTCCGCGACGGTGAGGAAATAGGGCTCGTAGTTCAGATCCGAGATCAGCGCCAGCTCGTGCTCGATCTGCGCTCGTACTTTGGCCGGAGTGCCATCGGGCCAGCGCCGTGCGGCGCCCTCGTAGGTGATGCGGCGCAGGTAGCTTGCCGGGGTCTGGCCGGCCGGCACGACTTCTTCGGGATACTGGTAGCGCAGCTCGTCCAGGCTGAAAGCGCAGCGCGCCGCCACTTGCAGCGTCTGCGTCAGCAGTCCGGGCGGATAGAGCCGGGCCAGGCGCAGGCGCGAGCGCAGATGCCGCTCCGCGTTCGGCTGCAAGCTGCGTCCGCACTGCGCGAGGGGTTTGCCCAGGCGCGTGGCCGTGAGCACGTCCTGCAGCGGCTTGCGCGAGCGCACGTGCATGTGCACGTCGCCGCTGGCCACCAGAGGAATGGCCGTGAGTTCGTTGACCTCGCGCAGGCGATGCAGCCACATCTTGTCGTCGAGCTGGTGCAGCAGTTCCACCGCCAGCCAGCAGCGGCCCATGAATCGATCCAGCATCCAGCGCGCGACGGCCAGCAGCTGCTGCGGCGTGGCGCCGCGCCGCGGCGAGGCCAGCAATACGCAGTCGGCCAGCGCTTGCGGGTCGACATCGGCGGCGCGCAGCCGGTAGCTGCCCTTGGTGTCGGAGGCGCGCCGCAGCCGGGTGATGAATTCGCAGAGATTGCCGTATCCGTTGCCGTTGCAGGCAATCGCGATCAGAGTGAAGGGCGCCGGCGCTTGCTCGGCTTCGATCTCGAACTGGCTGCCGATCAGCAGCGCCAGGCCGTGCTCCTTGGCGGCGACGTGCGCCCGCACGACGCCCGCCATCGAGCACTCGTCGGTGATGGCCAGTGCCTTGTAGCCGAGCTTGGCGGCGCGCTCGACGAGTTCTTCCGGGTGGCTCGCGCCGCGCAGGAACGAGAAATTGCTCAGGCACCGCAGTTCGGCGTAATCGGGGATGGCCGCCGGCGTGTTCATGCGAACCACCCATGCAAATACCAGGCCGCATCGTCGCCGGCCAGGCGCTGCTGGAACACCCACAGCACGCCTGCGTTCTCGCTCAGCGCCACCCAATAGTCGCGTTCGACATGGTGGGTGGATGCGTCGTCTTCGCTACGATGCCACCAGCCGCCTTCGACGCGATGGGGACCGGCGAGCAGCATCAGCGGCCCCTGGTACAGCGGCCGGTGCCCGCGCACGGCGAGCCGCTGCGGCTCGGGCAGGACGAAGGTCGGCTGCGGTATGTCGTATTGCGCCAGGCGCTGCCTGGGCAGGGGCAGCGGCGCCGGTTGCCACTGCTGCATCCACTCGACGCGATGATCCTCGCACAGCACGGGCTGCCGCACGCGCTGCGGGCCCAGGCGCGCGGCGATGCGCTCCAGCACCCGGGCCAGCGATTCGCTCTCGGTCCTGGCATCGGGCAGCAGCGAGGCGCTGTGCTCTTGCAGCGGCACGATGTCGATCACCTCCAGCGCCAGATCGCCCACCGGCGCCTGCAGCGCGACGCGGGCCAGATGCTCGGCCAGCAGCCGGTACAGGTGCTCGACCTCGCGCATCGGCTGCGCGGTGCGGATCGTCAGTTCGCTGCCGTCGCCGGCGCGCAGGGTGTCGTGCGTCCAGCGCAGCGTGAACGCGGTGGTGCCGGCATGCCTGGCGGTCAGCCAGCCGCATAGCTGCACCAGCAGGCGGCGCGCGCCGAACAGCATGGCGGGCGCGGTCTCGACGCGCGCCATCAGTTCCAGTCGTGCATGGAAAGTCTCGGGCAGCTCGACCCAGCGATGCGCTTCGGGTTGCAGGCCGTAGGCTTGGTCGAGCGCGCTCAGCAGGCCTTTGCCGAAGCGCCGGCTGACGCCGTCGCGCGGCAGGCGCCGCACATCGCCCAGCGTGCGGCAGCCGAGCTGGGCCAGGGTGAGACGGTCGGGCGCGATGGCCGAGAGAACCTGCATCGGCAAGGCATCCAGCAAATCCGGCAGCGGCTGCCGCACGCCATTGAGCACCCCGGCACGCACGCACGCCAGCGCGGCCAGGCTGTTGGGCGCCCAGGCGATGGCGGCGACCCCCAGGTCGAGCGTCTGGCCCGCGATGCGCTCGTGCAGTGCGCGGCGGCCGCCGAACAGGCGCGTGCTGGCTTGCACCTCCAGGACGACGGCTTCATCGGCAATGGCGACGCGGGGAGTGAATTGCAGAGCCCAGGTCGCCAGTGCATGAAGGGCGTCACTGGAAGGCGGCGTCGCGTCGGGAGCGCGGGGCAGGGACAGGGCGACCCACAGCATCGGCGGGCACCTCGCGAGAAAACAGCCGGCTGGGGCGCAGCATCTGCGGCGTGATGACGCCAGCCAGGCCGCCGGGGATCGACGGTAGGGCGAGCGTTGCGTCCATCATGGGGCCGCGGCGCTTGAGGATCTGCAGTCGCAGTGCCCAGTCCAGGTCGAAGCCGACCTGCACGCGCAGCGGCGCGGCCGAGGACTCGTGCCGGGCGGCTTCGGGGCGGCACAGGAACACCAGCCCCTCGCAGGACTGCGCGCAGACCTGCAGGCGCCGGATCTGCTCGGCCCGCGCCTGCGGCAGCCAGGCGATGACGGCGCCGCAGGCGCGGGCCTTGATCAACTGCTCGGTCGTCCACAGGCGCTCGGCGGGCGTTTCGGCCTCGATCCAGATGAAGCGCCGTTCGTCCAGGCCCGCCTGCTGCAGGCCCGGCAGATGCGGCTGGCGCGGCGGCGCGACAGCGGCGATCTGCCCGCCGCGCGCGGCGATCTGGCGCAGGGCCGGACTCAGCAGGCGCCATTCGATGACCGCGGGCTGCGGCGCCAGCACTTCGATGAGCGACTGGCTGGGCCAGCCGCCGCCCGGCAGCTCGCGGTCCAGGAGCGGCCAGCCGGTGGGCTGCGCCGCCGCCGACAGGCGGCCGAGTTCGCTGCCGCGCCAGATGCCGGGCAAGGCGATGGCGGGGGCAGGCTCTGCACGCAAGCGCTCGGCGGGAAGGGGCAGGATGCTCATAAATATACTGGTTATTTATACAGTATATACGGGCGGCCAGCCATAGCCGCATGCCGCGGTGGCGTGGCCTGCTATTGCCCGATTCGCTATCATGGCTGTATAAAAAAACAGTATTTATTTGGGTTTTCCGGGTCCGGGACGATGCTGCCTTCCCACCGCTACTACTACCTGCACAACTTCCAGCGCGCGCTGGCCTGGATCGCCGAACGCCACGGCGATCTGCTGGATGAGCCTGAACGGGCGTTCCTCACGCGGTTCGCGCAGTTGCCCCCGCTTTCGCGGGCGCTGATGGTGCGGCTGCTGATGCGGCGCGGCCCCTGGTTTCTCGCGCACAAACTCGCGTACGAAGAGATTCCGGACATCGCGCACGCCGCCGCGCCGCTGCTCGCGCTGGGCTGGCTCGATGCCGGCCACCCGCTGGCGCTGCACGAGCTGTTCGCGCTGCACACCAAGCCCGAACTGCTGCAACTGTTCGCCGGCGCGCCGGTCCATGCGGGCCAGCGCAAGGCCCAGATGCTGCAGGCGCTGCAGCCCCTGCACGAAGCGCCGCGCAGCTACGCCGCCTGGAATCCGCAGGCGCCCGAGGCCGCCTGGCGCGTGATGGTGGGCGAGTTGTGCGAACGCTTGCGGCTCATGTTTTTCGGCAACCTGTACCAGGACTGGTCGGAGTTCGTTCTGGCCGACCTGGGCGTGTTCCGCTACGAGACCGTGGCCTTCGACGCCGCCTCGCGCGCCTTCCGGTCGCGCGCCGATGTGGACGGCTATCTGGCCTTGCATGCCTGCCGCCGCGCGCTCGACGAAGGCGGCGAGATCGACGATCTGCTGCAGTCCGTGGCCCGATGCGCAAGCGCCAATCCCTGGCTGGAGCAGCGCCGCGGCAAGGTGTTGCTGCGCATAGGCCAGGCCTGCGAACGCGGGCAGGATTGGACCCGCGCCGAACAGGCCTATGCACAAAGCGCCTACCCCGGCGCGCGCCATCGGCGCATACGCGTGTACGAACGCATGCGGCGCCTGGACGACGCGATGGCGCTGGCCCAGGCCGCCCAGGCCCAGCCCGAAAGCGACGAGGAAGCCCAGCGCGTGGCGCGCATGCTGCCGCGGCTGCGGCGCGGCCTGGGGCTGGCCGCCGCCGCGCGTGCCGCGAGCCTGGCGTCCCCCGTGGCGCGGCTGCGCATGGATCTGGAGCTGGACGCGCCTGCCGGGCCGTCGTCCGTGGAATGCGTGCTGCGCGATCACTGGCACAGCGAAGCCGCGCCCGTGTTCTACGTGGAGAACGCACTGGTCAATTCCTTGTTCGGGCTGCTGTGCTGGACGGCCGTCTTCGCGCCGCTGCCGGGCGCGTTCTTTCATCCTTTCCAGAGCGGTCCGGCCGATCTGGGCGCACCGGACTTCGCGCAGCGCCGCGCGGCGCTGTTCGACGCCTGCCTGGCGCGGCTCGACGACGGCAGCTATCGCGAAGCGATCCGCCGCTGCTACGCCGACAAGCAGGGCCTGCAATCGCCTTTCGTGTTCTGGAGCGTGCTGACCGAGCCGCTGCTGGAATTGGCGCTGGGCTGCATTCCCGCCGCGCACCTGAAGCAGCTCTTCGCGCGGCTACT
>CALGFL010000163.1 GCA_937881145.1 uncultured Bordetella sp. | reverse complement strand
ATGCCGAACTCGGCCAGTTCCACTGCCATCACGCGCGTCATGGTGATGACACCGCCCTTGGAAGCGCCGTAGGCGGTGCGATCCACATTGCCGCGTATGCCCGATACCGAAGCGATGTTGACGATGGAGCCTTGCCCGCGTTCGCGCATGCGCAATGCCGCCTGCTTGGCCACGTTGAATGTGCCGATGAGGTTGACTTCGAGCATGCGGCGCATGAGCGCGGCGTCGGTATCAAAGAAAGAGACCTCCTTGCCGATGCCGGCCGAGCTCACCAGGCCGGCCAGCGGGCCGAAGTCCTCGTTGGCCGACAGCACGTCGCTCACCTGCTTTTCATCGCATACGTCCATGCGCACGCAGCGCACGCGATCGGACGGCAGTTCCCGGGCCGCGGCATCGAGCGCCTCTTGCGAGATGTCGGCCGCCAGAACTTTCCAGCCTTCCTGCGCCAGTCCACGCGTGACGGACAACCCGATGCCCGATGCGCCGCCCGTCACCAGCACGGCTTCCGGCCTGGTTTGCATTGTGTCTTCTCCCTTTCTCGACGTGCGCCTTCAATGCGGCTTTCGACACCCCTACGACGCTGCCTGCAGCGGCAGGCAGCCGCGCTCGGCCAATGCATCGCGCACCAGCTTCTTGGTGATCTTGCCGTAGCCCGAACGCGGCAAGGCATCCCAGAAAAAAATGCGGCGCGGCAGCTTGTAGCGGGCCATCTTGTCTTCCAGCCAGCCTAGCAGCTCGGCCTCCTCCAGGCTCTGCCCTTCGCGCAGCACGCAGACCATCGCGCCCACTTCGCCCCAGACGGGATCGGGCACGCCCAGCACGGCAACCTCGGCGATGGCCGGGTGCGCGAGGGTCTTTTCCTCGATCTCGCGCGGATAGATGTTGGAGCCGCCCGAGATGTACATGTCCGACTCGCGCCCGGTGATGTAGACGTAGCCTTGTTCGTCCATATGCCCCAGGTCGCCGGTGCGGAACCAGCCGTTGCGAAACGCCTTGGCGTTGGCCTGCGGGTTGTTGTAGTAGCCCGCGAACACGGCCGGACCGCAGACGCAGATCTCGCCGGTGGCGCCGGGGGCGGCTTCGCGGCCTTCGCCGTCCTGGATCTGGACCTGCATGCCCGTGCGCTCGTAGCCGCACGTGCCGATGCGCGCGCCGGGGCCGTCCTCGATCTGGTGCAGGCGCGGCGGAAACACGGTGATGTTGCCCGTCACTTCGCCCAGGCCGAAATACTGCACCAGCACCTTGCCCAGCTTGTCCAGGGCGCGTTTCTGGTCTTCGCGGTACATGGGCGCGCCGGCGTAGATCACGTAGCGCAGGCTGGAATGATCCCAGGCGTCCACCGACGGGTGCTCGACCAGCATCTTGACGATGGTGGGCACGGTGAACATATTGCTCACCTTCCAATGCTGCACCAGGCGCCAGATGTCGTCCGGATCGAAGCGGCTGCCCTCGGGCAGGATGCTCGCCGCCGCGCGTGCCACCTGCGTGATCAGGTGTATGCCCGCGCCGTGCGAAAGCGGCGCCACCACCAGGCTCGCGTCGTCCTCGGTCGTGCCCGGCATCAGGTCGCACAGGTGATTGGTCATCACGAAGGCCATCTGCCCGTGCGTGAGCACCGCCGCCTTGGGCCGGCCGGTAGTGCCCGACGTGAAGAAGAACCAGCAGGGATCGTCGCGCTGCACGTCGGCCGTGGGCAGGGGCTGGCCGAGGCGGGCCTCGATCAGATCGTTGACCTCGACCGAGCCGAAATCGCCCTGGCCGATGCGCGCCAGCAGGCGCAGGCCGGGCACGGCCTGCGCCACGGCGCGCGCATGCTCGGCGAACTCGCCCTGGCACAGGAACGCCGTGGCCCCGGAAGCCTCGGCCAGATAGGCGGCCTCGTCCGGCGCGATGCGAAAGTTGGTCGGCACCCACACGGCGCCCAGCCGAAACACCGCGAACATGATGACGATCAGCTCGATGTTGTTGCGCGAGTGCATGAGCACCCGGTCGCCCTTGCCGATGCCATGCTCCGACAAGGCGCGCGCCAGCGCGGCGGCGCGGTCTTCGAGTTCGCGCCAGCTCACGGCGGCATCGCCGCAGACCAGCCCGGGCCGGTCCGGGTGGCGGCGCGCCGCCTGCGTGAGGAACGTCGCCAGGTTCATGACGCGCAGCGACACCGGGACCAGGCCGCCCAGCGGCGCCTGCTGCCGACTTGCCGTTGCCACGTCGCTCATTTGCGGCGCTCCAGGATGCTGACGTAGTTGGTCACGGCCGCGCCGCCCATGTTGAATACGCCCGCCAGCCTGGCGCCGGGAATCTGCATGGCGCCGGCTTCGTTCATGAGCTGCATGCAGGCCAGCACGTGCATGGACACGCCGGTGGCGCCGATGGGATGCCCCTTGGCCTTCAGGCCGCCCGACGCATTGATCGGCAGCCGCCCCGTCTTCTCGGCGATGCCTTCGCGCACCACCTTGTAGCCCTCGCCCGGCGCGGCAAGACCCATGGCTTCGTATTCGAGCAGTTCGGCGATGGTGAAGCAGTCGTGCGTCTCGACCAGGCTCAGATCGTCCAGGCCGATCCTGGCTTCGTCCAGGGCCTGGCGCCAGGCGCGCCGCGCGCCTTCCAGCGTGGTGGGGTCGCGCCGCGACAGCGGCATGAGATCGTTGGCGTGGCTGCGCGCGCGAAAGCCCACGGCGCGCGCCAGATCGCGCGCGGTTTCCTCGTCGGCGATCACCAGGGCCGCGGCGCCGTCGGACACCAGCGAGCAATCGGTGCGGCGCAGGGGCGCGGCCACATAGGGGTTCTTGTCCGACACTTCATTGCAGAAGTCGAAGCCCAGGTCCTTGCGGATCTGCGCATAGGGGTTGTCCACGCCGTTCTTGTGATTCTTGGCGGCGATGCGCGCCAGCTCCTGGCTGCGATCGCCGTAGCGCGCGAAATACGACTTGGCAATCTCGGCGAACACGCCGGCAAAGCCGCCCGTGACGTTCGCCTCTTCTTTGCGGTAGCTGGCGCTGAGCAGAATGTCGCCGACGACCGGATTGGGCTGCGAGCTCATTTTCTCGGCGCCCACCACCAGCGCGATGCGGCCGCGGCCGGCTTCGATGAAATCCATCGCGGCATGGATGGCCGCCGAGCCGGTGGCGCAGGCGTTCTCCAGCCGGGTGGCCGGCGTGTAGGCCAGCGCGGGCTCGGCAAGCGCGACCAGCGCGCCCTGGAAATCCTGCTTGTCGAAGCCGTTGTTGTAGACGCCGACGTAGATGCCGTCGACGTCTTCGCGCGCCACGCCGGCATGATCCAGCGCCGCGCCGGAGACACGGGCCATCAGGCTCTCGGTGTCGGGCTCGATGAGTTTGCCGAAGGGAATGTGGGACCAACCCACGATGACTGCTCGCTTGGTCATGCTGCTCTCCTGGTCGTTGTCTTGGAATCTAGGGTTTGCAGGCGCTGCGCTTCGCGCCATAACAGGTGCGCCAGCTGCGGCTGGCGATCGTCGCCGAGCCGGCTTTCCACTGCCGCGATGCTCAGCGCGCCCAGCACGCGGCCGCCGCCGTCGAGCAAGGGCACGCCCAGCCCCCACGAGCCCGCGACGACGCGGCCGCGATTGACCGCGTAGCCGCGCTCGCGCGACTGCGCCACCTGCTCGCGCAGGAAGCCGGGCGAATAATTGGGATAGCGGTCGGCCAGCAATTGCGCGTTGGCCTGCAGGCATTGTTCGACCCCGTCGTCGGACAGGGCAGCGAGCATGGCCAGGCTGCCCGCCCCCACGCCCAGCGGATGCCTGTCGCCCGGCATGAGCACGTGCGTCTTGAGCGGATAGTCGCCGTCTTCGCGCAGCATGCAGACGGCGAACACGTCGCTGCGCAGCGAAAAGAAGGCCGAGTCGCCGCACTGGCGCGCCAGGCGGGCGACGGAATCGGCCGCGGCGCGGTTCATGCCGTGGCGCTCGCCGGCCAGGTTGCCCAGCACGTGGCACTCGGGCCCGAGAAAGTATTTGCGCGTGTCCGGGTCCTGCTCGACCATGCCTTCGGCCATGAGCGCGGTCAGCAGCCGGTGCACCGTGGGTTTGCTCATGTCGGCCTCGCGCGTGAGCGCCAGCAGGCCCGCTCCCTCGACGCGCATGCGCGCCACGGCGCGCAGCACGCTCAAGGCGCGCGATATGGCCTGCGCTCCCGCAACCCGGCTTGCCCCATTCGACATGCGATCTTCCCCAGTCCCGGCATGCCGGGAGCTTGCTAGATGGTCCATCTTGTAGACCCTATATTAAGCTCATGTTTTGAATAATACTTCGGAAAAATAATTTACCCCGCCAATAACAGGGTAAACGATAGGATTTTGATGATCCATAAAACGCATACGCAGGTCTATCATATAGACCATCCTGCGATAGGCATCGCATGGCTATCATGCAGTTCATTCAAAACAGCCCGATACAGGGCACACCCTCAGGAGACAGCATGAACCCGACTCGACGCAAGCTCATGGCAGGCGGCAGCGCCCTTCTGGCCCTCGCTCCCTTCCAGCGCGCTCTGGCGGCCCCCGAATTCCGCTACAAATACGCCAACAACCTGCCGCCCGCGCACCCCATGAACATGCGCGCCAAAGAGGCCGCGGCCAACATCCTGCGCGACACCAAGGGCCGTTTCCAGCTCGACATCTTCCCCAGCAGCCAACTCGGTTCCGATACCGACACCTTGAGCCAGCTGCGTGCGGGCGCGGTCGAGTTCTTCACCCTGTCCGGCCTGATCCTCTCCACCCTGGTGCCCGCCGCCTCGATCAGCGGCATCGGCTTCGCCTTCCCCGACTACAACACCGTCTGGAAGGCGCTCGACGGCGACCTGGGCGCCTACATCCGCTCCGAGATCCACGGCAAGGGCCTGGTGGTCATGGACAAGATCTGGGACAACGGCTTTCGCCAGGTCACCACCAGCACCAAGCCCATCAACGGCCCCGACGATTTCCACGACCTGAAGATCCGCGTGCCGGTGAGCCCGCTGTGGACCTCCATGTTCAAGGCGCTGGGCGCCGCGCCCGCCAGCATCAACTTCAACGAGGTCTATTCCTCGCTGCAGACCAAGGTCGTCGACGCGCAGGAAAACCCGCTGGCCATCATCGACACCGCCAAGCTCTACGAAGTGCAGAAGTATTGCTCGATGACCAACCATATGTGGGACGGCTTCTGGTTCCTGGGCAACCGGCGCGCCTGGGAAAAGCTGCCCAAGGACATCCAGGCCGTGGTGGCCAAGCACATCAACGCCGCAGGCATCGCCGAGCGCGCCGACGTCGCCGCGCTGGACAAGCAGCTGCAGACCTCGCTGGCCGGCAAAGGCATGATCTTCAACACACCCGCGCCCGCGCCCATCCGCGATGCCCTGCGCAAGGCCGGCTTCTACACCGAATGGCAGAAGAAGTACGGCGACAAGGCCTGGGCACTGCTCGAGAAGTCCGTCGGGAAGCTGTCGTGAGTTTTGCCGCCGATACCGACGCGGCGGGCCTGCCTCAGGCCCGGCCCGTCGGCCACCGCGCCTGGACGACCACAGCCGACAGGCTGCTGGGTCGTCTGGTCGAGATCCCGGCGGCCATCCTGGTGGTCGCCGAGATCGTCATCCTCTTCGCCGGCATTCTTGCGCGCTACGTATTCCGTTCGCCGCTGGTCTGGTCCGACGAAATCGCCTCCATCCTCTTTCTGTGGCTGGCCATGCTCGGCTCGGTCGTGGCCTTCAGGCGCGGCGAGCACATGCGCATGACGGCCTTCGTCAACCGCGCTTCGCCGGGCGCGCGCGCCTTCTTCGACCTGGTCGCCATCGCGGCGGCCCTGGCCTTCCTGCTGCTCATCCTGCTGCCCAGCCTGGACTACGCCTCGGAAGAGCAGTTTGTCACCACGCCCGCCCTGGGCATTCCAGACATCTGGCGCGCGGCGGCCATGCCGGTCGGCGCGGTACTGATGCTCGCCCTGACCCTGCTGCGCCTGCTGGACCAGACCGACTGGCGCGCCACGCTCAAGGCGCTGGCGCTGGTCGCCGTGATCGTGGCGGCGCTCGTCGCCCTGCAGCCGGTGCTGATGGGGCTGGGCAACGTCAACCTGCTCATCTTCTTCGTCGGCGTCGTGGCGGCCACCGTCTTCATCGGCGTGCCCATCGCCTTCGCCTTCGGCCTGGCCACCTTCGGCTATCTGGCGCTGACCACGACCGTGCCCATGATGATCGTGGTCAACCGCATGGACGAAGGCATGTCGCACCTGATCCTGCTGGCCGTGCCGCTGTTCGTCTTCCTGGGCCTCCTGATCGAAATGACCGACATGGCCCGGCGCATGGTGGCCTTCCTGGCCAGCCTGCTGGGCCACGTGCGCGGCGGCATGTCCTACGTGCTGGTCGCCGCCATGTACCTGGTGTCGGGCATTTCGGGGGCCAAGGCCGCCGACATGGCCGCGGTAGCGCCGGTGCTGTTTCCCGAGATGAAAAAGCGCGGCGCCGACGAAGGCGAACTGGTCGCGCTGCTTTCGGCCACCGGCGCGCAGACCGAGACCATCCCGCCCAGCCTGGTGCTCATCACCATCGGCTCGGTCACGGGCGTGTCGATCACCGCCCTCTTTACCGGCGGCATGCTGCCGGGCCTGGTGCTGGGCCTGATGCTGTGCGTGATGGTCTACCGTCGCTGTAAAAAAGAAGACCTCTCCGGCGTGAAAAAGCCCGAAGGCAGACTCGTCGCCCGCTCCTTCTTTGTAGCGCTGCCGGCGCTGGCCCTGCCTTTCGTCATCCGCGCCGCCGTCGTCGAAGGCGTGGCCACGGCCACCGAGGTCTCGACCATCGGCATCGTCTACGCCGCGCTCATCGGCCTGCTGGTCTACCGCCATTTCGACTTCAAGCGGCTGGGCCCCATGCTGGTGTACACGGCGTCGCTGTCGGGCTGCATCCTGCTCATCATCGGCGCGGCCACCGGCATGGCCTGGGCGCTGACGCAATCGGGCTTCTCGCATCAGCTGGCGAACATGATGGAAACCCTGCCGGGCGGCGCCTTCACTTTCATGGCGGTGTCCATCCTGGCGTTCATCGTACTGGGCAGCGTGCTCGAAGGCATACCCGCCATCGTGCTCTTCGGCCCCCTGCTGTTTCCCATCGCCAGGGCCATGGGCGTGAACGAAGTGCACTATGCCATGGTGGTGATTCTCTCGATGGGCCTGGGCCTGTTCGCGCCGCCTTTCGGCGTGGGCTATTACGCGGCCTGCGCCATCAGCCGCGTCACGCCCGACAAGGGCATCAAGCCGATCATGGGTTACCTGGCGTCCATCGCCGTGGGCATCGTGATCGTCGCGGCCGTGCCCTGGCTGTCGACCGGTTTCCTGAAGTAGCGATTAAAACGATCCGCAAGCGGGGCACCACCCCTCGCCCCACTTCCGGATCATGCAGCGATTCCGCCCTCGGACGGCGACCCCGTCCGATGCGCAAATTTCCGGATCTCCAAAAGAGATCCAGTCGAGGAGACAAACCCGATGACCGCGCAACGCTCATCCGTTTTTCCGCGCCCGCGCACGCTGATCCATCCCGGCGCCTTCAATCCGGTGCGCATCCAGAGCAAGCTTTCCCCGCGCGCGCGCCACGTCAGGCTGACGCTGCAGCCGGGCGCGAGCCTCTTCGAAGGTCTGGTGACGCCACTCCTGTCCCTGGGGATCCAGAGCGCGTCGATGACGATCCTGGGCGGCTATTTCGACACGCTGCAATACTGCGTCGCGCCGCCCGACCCCAGGCATGAAGCGGTGATCCGCTACAGCGAGCCCATCGCCGCCGGCCGCACCTACATGGTCTTCGGCAACGCCACGATGGGCAAGGGCATGGACGGCGGCCCCATCGTCCATTGCCACGCCGCCATCCGCACCGCGCAGGGCGCCTCCAAGGGCGGCCACATCATCACGCAGAACGCCATCGTGGGGCCGACGCCCATCCCGGTGCTGGTGACCTCGCTCGACGGATTCGACCTGCGCGTCGCCTTCGACCCCGAGACCAATATTGCGCTGATCCAACCCCTGCAGGAGAGCCATCATGAATGACGCCACGATCGTCGAATCCGGCGCCATGGGCCGCGTTGCCTATGCGCGCATCGCCCCCAACGAAGACCTGGTCCAGGGCGTCGAAAAACTCTGCCTGGTCGAAGGCTTTCGCAACGCCTTCGTGCGCGGCGCTCTC
>CALGFL010000162.1 GCA_937881145.1 uncultured Bordetella sp. | reverse complement strand
GCGCCGTCCCCCCGAGGGGGATCGCTCGCTTGGGGCGGCCCGGCTCTCGCGAGGCGCCCGCCGCGTCGAGCGCATCGCGCAGGGCGGTCTGCGCCGCCGGCGGCTGCACGCTCAAGCGCCACAGGCCCGGCAAACCGAAGGATGTCGCATCGCGCAGCTTGATGCCGCGCGAGCGCAAGAAACCGGCATCCAGCTCGGCCCGCATGCAGAAGAAATTCGCATCGCTGGGCAGGCTCGGCCATGCCCCGAGCAGATCCTGCTGCGCCGCTTTCCACGCGCGCAGCGTGGCGCGGCTTTGCGCGAGCCATGCCTGCGTTTCGGCCTGCGTCCAGGCTTGCAGCATGACGACCGCGTGTGCGCCCAAGGCCCATGCGGGCGCCTGTTGCTCGAGACGATCGATCCACGCCTGCGCATGCAATGGCGCGATGGCGTAGGCACCGCGCACGCCGGTCATGCCCAGCGCCTTGTTGGGCGACCACAGCTGCCATATGCGATCGGCGTCTTCGCTGCGCAGCAGGCTCGCGCCCGAGAGCCGCAAGGGTTCATAGGCCCGGTCCAGGACCACGACGGCATCGCGCCGAATCACGGCTTCCCATTGCGGCTCGGCCGCGCCTGTTGGACTGGCGGGTTCGCACAGCCAGCACAGATCCGCCTGGACCGGATCGTCCACGCGTGCAAGGCCCCAGGCATGGGCCGCATGGGCATATTCGCCGTAGGCCGCCGCGGGTAGCCATACGCGCTGCCCGCCCGCGCGTGCCAGGCAGGCTGTGATGCGCATGATGAATTCGCTGGCGCTGGCGGCCACGATCACGCGCCGCGGCGCCACGCCATGAAACGCGGCCAGGGCGCCGCGCAACGCGCGATAGCCGGGATCGGGATAGCGGCCGATGTCGGCTTCGCGCAGTTCGGCGGCCACCGCCGGGCAAGGCCCGCAGGCATTGGCATTGGTCGAAAAATCCCAGCGCGGCACGCCCTGCGCGTCGGATCCACCATGCACGCGCATCATGCCGCCCCCTTGGCGAACCCGAGCGCGCACACTGCCAACGCCAGAAGGCCCAGCACGGCATGCCCCGCCAACCGGATCGCGCGCGCCGTATCTTGCGGGCCAGGACTTGCGCCGCGCGCATTCAGGGCATAGACGCCCGGCTTGCTCAGGCGCACGCCCAGGGCCAGGGCCATTGCCGTCATCGGCCAGCCGCCGTTGGGCGACGGCGTGCGGCCGGCGTCGCGGCGCAAGGCGAACCAGGAAAAACGGCGCGCAGCCACGCCCACCAGCAACGCCGTCGTCAATCGGGCAGGCAGCCAAGACAACACGTCGTCCATGCGCGCGGCCCATTTGCCGGCCCAGGTCCAGTCGCGTCCGCCGCGCATGCCCATGTAACCCCACATGGCATCGGCCGTATTGGCAAAGCGGTACAAGGCG
This sequence comes from uncultured Bordetella sp., assembly GCA_937881145.1. Lineage (GTDB taxonomy): Bacteria > Pseudomonadota > Gammaproteobacteria > Burkholderiales > Burkholderiaceae_B > Bordetella. The sequence goes on along the minus strand of CALGFL010000162.1, from coordinate 8,216 downwards.
GCCCCCGGCAGGCCGAAAAGAACGAACCAGAAAACGGGAGCCACCACGGAATCGTTGAGATTTTCAGCCAGGCTCTCGATGGCGGTTTCGCGCACCTGCCCCGCGTCGAACCCGCGCACATCGCGGCTGCACAGGTGCGAAAGGCGCGCGCGGCCGGCCGGCACGGACTCGGCCAAGGCCTCTTCCACGGCCTGCACTTCACCGCTCAACATGGCCCAGGCAAACATGGGCTTGAACAATAAGGCCAAGCCCACGGCGGCAAACCAGCCGGGGCCGGCCAGCAGCAGGCCCTGCAATGCCATTGCCAAGCCCAGCATCACGAACGCCCCGAGGCACCAGAAGAGCATCCCCAAGACAAACGCGCGGCAATCCACCCGGCCATGTCCGTCGCCGCGCGGCGCGAAACGCCTGCCGGCCGCCGTCAGATAGCGGCCCATCCACGCGACCGGGTGCCGGGCGCCGGCAGGCTCGCCCCATGCGCGATCGACCAGAAAGGCCAGAACCAACGCCGGCACGAAGACCCGCGCGTCCCCACCCGACCATGGCATGACCCAGAACTGGCTCATCAATCCTCAATGCCGCGCTGGGCGGGAATGCCCTGATCGAAGGCATGCTTGATCAGCGTCATTTCGGTCACCGTGTCGGCCATGTCGATGATCTCCTGCGGACAACGGCGGCCGGTCAGCACCACGTGCACATGCGCCGGCCGCTCGCGCAAAGCCTGCAGCACTTCTTCGAGCGCAATCCAGCCATAGACCAGGGGATAGGTGACCTCGTCCAGCACCACCAGGAAATGTTCGCCGCTCAACAGCGCGGCGCGCGCCTTCTGCCAGCCGTCGCGCGCGATCTGCGCGGACCGTTCGAGATCCTTGCTCTTCCAGCTGAAGCCGTCGCCCAGCCCTTCGATAGGCAAGCCCAATTTTTCAAAAGTGCGGTGTTCGCCGAAGCGCGCCGTGGGCACCTTCATGAACTGGAAGATCTTGACCGGCTTGCCGCGGCCGTGCGCGCGGATGGCCAGGCCGAAAGCGGCCGTGCTCTTGCCCTTGCCGTCGCCGGTATTGACGATGAGCAGGCCGCGGCGTTCGCCTTCGGATTTGTCGTAGGGTTTATCGGTCGGGGGGGTTTCGATTTGCATGAGGTTCTCCTATTCAAAGACGCGGCAGGCAGATCCACTGCTCGCCGACCTGTCGTATCTGTACGCGTTCGTCAAAGACCTGCTCGACGGCCCTGTGCGCTCGGTTCGCCTGGCATGAACCCTGATGGCGAACGCGCCCCTGCGCCATCACGACGATGTCGTCGGCATGCAGGGCCAGCGAAATCTCGTGCAGCACGCTGATCACCGTCTTGCCCTGCGCGACCAGGCCGCGCACCAGGCGCAGCCAGTCGGCCTGGTGCGGCGGATCGAGATTGGCCAGCGGCTCGTCCATCAGCAATATGTCCGCTTGCACCGCCAGGGCCCGCGCCAGCAACACCCGCTGGCGCTCGCCGCCGGACAGGCCGCCCAGGCTGCGCGCGCGACTGTCCCAGGCCTGCATCGAGTCCAGCGCCTGCCGCACCGCCTCGCGGTCGGCTTGCGAAGACGGACGCAGCCAGGATTGATGCGGCAGGCGGCCCAGCATGACGATGTCGTACACCGTGAGGTCGTCGGCGGCCTCCGCCCCCTGGCCCAGCCATGCGAGATGACGGGCCCGTTGACGCGCCCCTGCATCCTGCGCAAGGCCGCAAAGCCGCACCGCGCCTTCGCGCGGCAACAACCCCGCCAAAGCCTTGAGCAGCGTCGACTTGCCCGCGCCGTTGGGACCGACGATGCTGGTCCAGCGGCCGCGCCCGAAAGCCAGGTCGACCTCGTGCAGGATCTTGCGGCCGCCCATCCGCACGCCGAGCGCGCGGGTTTCGATGGCATGGGGCAGCGCGACATCCGGAATCATGAAGCCCCCTTGATAACCGGAACGGCATGCATGCGCCACAAGAGATAGACCCCGCCGATCAGCGCGGTCAGAACGCCGACGGGCAGCTCTTGCGGCGCGATGACCCAGCGCGCCAGCAGATCGGCGGCCAGCAGCAGCGCGCCGCCCATCAGGCTGGACAGCACGATCAGGCGGCCGTGCGTGGTCTTGACCAGCGAGCGCGCCAGATGCGGAGAAGCCAATCCGACGAAGGCGATGATCCCCGTCTGCGCGACCGCCGCCCCGATCGCCAGGGCCAGCACGGATATCAGGATCGCGCGCAGGGGCGCCAGGCGCAGTCCCAGGCTGACGGCGGTTTCTTCGCCCAGGGCCAGGCCGTCGAGCACGCGGCTCAGGCTCCATGCCGCCGCCGAGCACACCAGCCATACGATCGCCATCAGGCCCAACGAGCCCCAGCCGATGAAGGCGGTGCTGCCCAGCATGAAGGCCTGCATGGTCTGCATCACCGGCGGATAGCGCAGCATCATGAGCGAGTTGCAAGCACCCAGCACCACGCCCACGATCACGCCGGCCAGCAGCAGGCGCAGCGTGTGCTGCACACCGCGCGCCAGCACCAGCGTCAACAACACGGCGCCGGCCGCGCCGACGAACGCGGCGCCCGTCAGTCCCAGTCGCGTCAGCCACTGCGTCGCCAGGGGCGACACGCCGCCGAAGGCCAGCACAAGGCCCACGCCCATCGAGGCACCGGACGCGCTGCCCAACAGATAAGGGTCTGCCAACGGATTGCGGAACAGCCCTTGCGCGATCGCGCCGGACAAGCCCAGCAGGGCGCCGGCCAGCCAGGCGCCCAGCGTCCTGGGCAAACGTATTTCCCAAAGAATGCGCCAGGCGACGGGATCGCTCCGGGCATGCAGCGCATTCTCGAAGCCCGTGCTGCCTATGCCTGCGCCCAGTACGCAGCCGGCCAGCGCCAGCGCGATCAGCACTGCCGCCCACATCGCTGCGCGACCGTGCGCCGCCGACAACGCGCCCCTCATTTCGACAACCCTTTGTCGACGATGCAGTCGGCCAGAATGCGCGCCCCTTCGGCCAGCAACGGCCCGGGACGGACCACCACATCGGTCTGGGCCGATGACAACGCGCAGATGCGCCGCTCGCGCACGGCGCGCATGTCGCTCCAACCCGGCCGGCTCACCATGTCGGCCACGCCGTCCTGACTGACGATGATGAGATCCGGGTTCGCCTTGACGATGTATTCGGGATTGAGTTTGGGAAAGGGCCCGAGACTGGCCGGCACGATGTTCTGCACGCCCAGGCGCGCCAGGGTTTCGCCCAGGAACGAAGAAGCGCCCGCCGCATAAGGGCCGCGCGAGACCTCGTAATAGACGCGCAGGCCGTGCGCCCGCGGCGGCAGCGACCGGGCCACTCTGTCCACGCCGGCCTGCGCGGCCTGCCAGACCTTGTCCGGATCGGCCACGCCCAGCAAGGCACCTATTGCATCCGTCGCGCGGCGCACGTCCGCATAAGATTGCGCATCGATCGCGAAGACCTTCAAACCCAAGGCCTCGAGCCGTTCGCCGACGCGTGAAGCGGGCGACATCAGCACCAGGTCGGGTTTCAGGGCGATGATGGCCTCGATATTGGGATCGATGCCGCCGCCTACTTGCGGCAGCCGCCGCAGCGAGGCCGGATAATTCGAATAGCGGTCCACACCGACCAGGCGCTGGCACTGGCCCAGGCCGCAGACGGTTTCCGACAAAGAAGGCAGCAGGCTGACGATGCGCCGCGGCGGCGCATCCAGCGTCACTTCGACGCCGCGGTCGTCCGTCGCTTCGACCTTGGCGTGGGCCGACACGCAGACAGCAAACAGGACGCATAACAACGCGACACGTCTCATGTCTGCCCCTTCAGGCAAAGCGGCAAGCCGGCCGTCATCAAGGTCACGCGTTCGCACGCCCGGGCCAGGCGCTGGTTCAAGGTGCCGAGCGTGTCGACATAGGCCCGCACGTCCCGGCCCATGGGAATGACGCCCAGGCCGATCTCGTTGCTGACGAGAACCGCCGGCCCCGCGCAGCGGCCCAGCGCCGCGATCAAGGCATCGGCCTGCGCCTCGAAAGCCGCAACCGGGTCGGCCTCGTCTCGCGCAACAGCAGGCATCAGCCAGTTCACCACCCACAGCGTCAGGCAATCGACGACCAGCAAGGTCGTGGGCGAGGCCAGGCCGTCGATGCATGACGCCAGCCGCAGCGGCTCCTCCACCGTCGCCATGCCGGGAACGCGCAAGGCGCGCTCGCGGCGATGGCGCGCGATGCGTTCGGCCATTTCCTCGTCGTGGGCCTGCCCCGTGGCGATCAGCACGGCATCGCGCTGCGCGGATGCCGCCAGCCAATCGCGCGCCAGGGTTTCGGCGCGGCCGGATTTCCCGCTCTTCTGGCCACCCAGGATGAGCTCGGAGCGTGCGTGAGAAGAAGGAAGATCCATGCCGTCTCTTTTACTACATGGTGTAGCGGATGCCGACGAAGGCCGTCACGCCCGGCGTGTTGTAGCCCAGGACCTGCGTGTAGGACCTGTCGAACACGTTGTCGACGCTGGCCTGGATCGACAGTGCCTTGGACACCCGGTAGCGCGCCGTCAGGTTGACCAGGGTATAGCCGCCCAGGACGGTCGCCTGACTGGCATCGTTGTAGCGGCTGCCCACCACGACCACATCGACGCCGGCCTCGAACGGCCCCCAGATGTGGGAGACGCCCACCGTGCCCGTATTGCGCGCGCGCAGCGGCAGGAACATGCCGTTGGCATCGTTGACCGCGTCGAGCCAGTCGTAGGCACCGCGCAGGCGCCAGTCGCCAAAGCGCCCTTTGTACGAGAGGGTCACGCCTTGCAGCGTAGCCTGCCCGATATTCTGATATTGCCCGTCTCCCAACGAATCCGTGGTCACGTAGTTGATCAGGTTGGAGACATTGTTGCGGTAATAGGTGAGCGAAGCCGTCTGCTCTTCGCGCTCCCAGACCAGGCCCACCTCGCGGTTGCGCGAAGTCTCCGGCCGCAGGTTGGCGTTGCCATAGAGCGGGATGTAGAGCTGATACAGCGTGGGCGCCTTGAAGGCCGTGCCGTAGCTGGCCTGCGCGCGCCATTGCGGCGTGATCTGATAGCCGTAGGAAGCCGAGTAGGTGTCCTTGTCGCCGTAGATCGAGTTGGAATCGTGCCGCCCGTTGATCTGCCAGCGGCTCTTGCCCCAATTGGCCGTCCAGCCCAGCAACGCGGAATTGTTCGAGATGTAGCTGCCCGTCGCGAGCGACTGCGAAGGATCGCTCGTGGCCTTCTGGCCGTCGTGCCCGAGGGCGACCAGCATTCTGCCCAGCGGCAGGTCCACATCGTTCTGCCAGCTCAGCTGCTTGTCGATGGTCTGCAGGTACTGCCCTTGCGGCGAATAGGCCGAATAGAACTTCTGCCAGTCGAGCGACTGACCGTATTGCAGCGTGCTCTTCCAGAACGAGGTCAGCCGGTCCTTGGAATAGATCCGGGCCTGCGACGTGGTGAAGTCGGTGTAATTGTCGAACGTGCTCGAGCCGTCGGTGAGATACGTGGAATCGGTCGCCGCCGTATAGCCGCTCGAATAATGGGCGCGCCCCTGGTTCTGGCGAAAGCTCAGGCCCAGCTCATGCCCGGCGGCGGGCAGCAGCGTAAACGCGACCGACCCGCCGGTGTTGCTGAAATTGTCGGCCTGGGCATCCTGGTTGAGCCCGCCGATCTCGGCGGGAATGCCGTCGGTGGACATGCGGTTGGCCTCGACGCGCGCGCGCCACTTCTGTTGCCCGAACGACACGCCGGCATTGGCCTTGAGCGTGTTCTGCGTGCCGTAGCCGAGGAAGCTGTCCAGATGCAGGCCGGGCTCGGGCTTGCGCGTGAAGATCTGGATCACGCCGCCGATCGCGTCCGCGCCGTACAGAGTCGAGGCCGGGCCGCGCAGGATCTCGATGTGATCGACATTGTCCAGCGTCAGATAGCGCAGCGCCGAGCCGGATGCGTCCAGCGAATTGATCGGCACGCCGTCGACCAGGATCTTGGTCTGATTGGAGTTGGCGCCGCGGATGTAAAGGCTGGCGGACTGGCCGGGGCCGCCGTTGCGGTTCATCTGGATGCCCGGCTGCCCGGCCAGCAGGTCGATGATGCTTTCGCCGGCGTGCTTCTCGATCTCTTGCCGGGAGATGACAGTGACGTCGGCCAGCAGGTCCGACTCGCGGGTGGCCTGGCGCGTGGCCGTCACCACGACGGGATCGAGCTCTTGCTGGGCGTGGACGGGGGCAATGCAGGACAGCGACAACGGCAACAGCGCCGCCGCGCGTTTCAAGCGTGCAGGTGACATGATTCCTTTTGGGCAAGCATCCCCGCTTGCCGATTCTTTGTGGAAGGGACGTCGCAGGCCGGTATCCGGGCTCGCAAGTCTTGATGCGCCGCCTTCCCAGGCCGTGGCCCAGTGGCGTCGTGGCGCATCCACGCTTGCTTACCGTTGCGGGGGCAGCAGCGGCTTGGCCGGGCGGAGTCGAACTCCGCCCGGCGCACCGCTTTCCCGTTTAACCCTGGCCGAAGAACCCGCCAGGGCACCTGTAACGGCGGGATTATACTTTTTGCATGCAGGCGCATGCCGCGCCTTTTCACCCGCATCGCCATGAGCCCCCAAGACACCCTCACCATCGCCGGCCGCGAATACGCGTCGCGCCTGATCGTCGGCACCGGCAAGTACAAAGACTTCGAACAGACCCGCGCCGCGCTGGACGCCAGCGGCGCCCAGATCGTCACGGTGGCCATACGCCGCACCAACCTGGGCCAGAACCCGGGCGAGCCCAATCTGCTCGACTACGTGCCGATGTCCCGGTTCACGCTGCTGCCCAACACCGCCGGCTGCTACACCGCCGACGACGCCGTGCGCACGCTGCGCCTGGCGCGCGAACTGCTGGACGGCCATGACCTGGTCAAGCTCGAAGTGCTGGGCGATCCGCAGAACCTCTTTCCCAACATGCCCGAAACGCTCAAGGCTACCAAGACGCTGGTGGACGAGGGCTTCAAAGTCATGGTGTATTGCGCCGACGACCCCATCCAGGCCCGCATGCTGGAAGACCTGGGCGCCTGCGCGGTAATGCCGCTGGCCTCGCTGATCGGCTCGGGCATGGGCATCCTCAACCCCTGGAACCTGCGCCTGATCATCGACCAGGCGCGCGTTCCCGTGCTGGTCGACGCCGGCGTGGGCACGGCGTCCGACGCCGCCATCGCCATGGAGCTGGGCTGCGACGGCGTGCTCATGAACAGCGCCATCGCGCACGCGCAAGACCCCGTGCGCATGGGCCGCGCCATGAAGCTGGCCATCGAGGCCGGCCGCGAAGCCTTCCTGGCCGGCCGCATGCCCAAAAAGCTCTACAGCGCGATCCCCAGCTCGCCGACCGAAGGCTTGATCGCGGCTAAAAAGTGATGACCGCCGGCCGCCGCATCCCCAACGTACTGACCATCGCCGGCGTGGACCCTTCCGGCGGCGCCGGCATCCTGGCCGACGTCAAGACCATGAGCGCGCTGGGCGCCTATGGCTGCGCCGTCGTGGCGGCGCTGACAGCGCAGAACACGCAAGGCGTCGCCGACGTCGCCCCCGTCCCGCCCGCCTTCGTGGCCCGGCAGATCGACACGCTCTTTGCCGACGTGCGCATCGACGCCGTCAAGACCGGCATGCTGGGCCAGCAGCCCGTCATCGCCGCCGTGGCCGAGCGCCTGGACCGCTGGCAGCCCGCCCATTTCGTTCTCGACCCCGTCATGGTGGCCTCCAGCGGCGATCTGCTGCTCGAACACGGCGCCGTCGGCACCTTGCGCGAAGCCCTGCTGCCCCTGGCCACGGTCATCACGCCCAACCTGCCCGAAGCCGGTGTGCTGCTGGACGAGCGCCCGGTGGAAACCGTCAAGGAAATGCGCCGCGTGGCCGAGCGCCTGCGCGACAAGATGGCCTACAGCGGCCAGCGCTGGGTCCTGCTCAAGGGCGGCCACCTGCCCGGCGGCGAGGCGGCGCTGGACCTGCTGCACGACGGCGACCGCATGATCGAACTGGCCGCGCATCGCATAGATACCAAAAACACCCACGGCACCGGCTGCACCCTGTCGGCCGCGCTGACCGCGCTGCTGCCGCAGATCGACGACGTACCCGAAGCGGCCAGACGCGCCAAGGCCTACCTGACCGAAGCGCTGCGCCATGCCGACAGGCTGGACATAGGCCAGGGCCATGGACCGGTGCATCATTTTCACGCTTTCGATCGTACGGAGAGCTGAGAG
>CALGFL010000161.1 GCA_937881145.1 uncultured Bordetella sp. | reverse complement strand
GGTAACCCTGCTGCCCGACGGCCGCGTGCTCGCCGGCGTGCACATCGCCGCGCCGGGCCTGGTGGTGACCCGCGGCAGCGAACTGGACAAGCTGGCGCGCGCGCGCCTGTCCACGGTATATATGCCGGGCGACAAAATCCCCATGCAGCCCGACTCCGTCATCGCGGCGTTCTCGCTGGATGCCGGGCGCGAAGTGCCGGCGCTGTCGCTGTACGTAACGGCCGATCCGGCAACAGGCGAGATACTCGAGAGCGAGACGCGTCTGGAACGTATCGTGGTGCGCGAGAACCTGCGCCACAACCTGCTCGACGGCAAAATCACCGAAGCAAGCCTGGCCGATCCTCAGTCCGACCTGCCTTACGGCCATTGGCTGCGGCCGTTGTGGCAACTGGCGCTGGCGCTGTCGGCCAAGCGCGACCAGGTGCGCGGCAAGCCCGAGAACAACTCGCGGGTGGAGTACAGCTTCTACCTGGACGGCAACCCGGACGACCCGGACACGCCAGTACGCCTGGTGCCGCGCCAGCGCAACGCGCCGCTGGACCGCATGGTGGCCGAGTACATGATCCTGGCCAATAACCTGTGGGGCGGCCTGCTGGCGCAGCACGGCGTGCCGGGCATCTATCGCTCGCAGCAGGCCGGCCGCGTGCGCATGAGCACCCAGGCCCTGCCGCACGAGGCCATCGGCGTGCCGCAATATGCCTGGAGCACCTCGCCGCTGCGCCGCTACGTCGACCTGGTCAATCAGTGGCAGTTGATCGCCGCCGTCGACAACGGCGTGGGAGCCCGCCTGGTGGCGCCCTTCAAGCCCAAGGACGCGGACCTCTTCGCCATCATCGGCGCTTTCGACGCACAGTACGCCGCCTGGGCGGAATTCCAGGGCAATATGGAGCGCTACTGGTGCCTGCGCTGGTTGGCGCAAAACGGCGTCGAGCGCACCACGGCAAACGTACTGCGCGACGATCTGGTGCGCCTGGCGAACGCGCCCCTGGTCACGCGCGTGGGCGGCCTGCCCGAGCTTGAACGCGGCACGGCCGTGGAAATCGACATCCTGGGCCGCGACGAGCTGGCGCTGGAACTCGACTGCCGCTATCTGGGCCCGACGGAGTAGCGCTCATGACCCGGCGCCACAACGATTATCTGCTGATCGCGCTGGCCATTTCGTTGCTGGTGCACATGGGCATCCTCGCCTGGCGTTTCGCCACGCACCCGCCCAGGCCGTCCATGCCCGCGCTGGAAGTGGTGCTGGTCAACGCGCACAGCGACACCGCGCCGGCCCACGCGCAAGCCCAGGCGCAGCAGAATCTCGAAGGCGGCGGCCAGGACAGGCAAGGACTGGCGCGCTCGCCCCTGCCGCGCACCGGCGAAGCGGCCGACACCATCGTGCTGCAGGCCATGCGCAAGCGCCAGCAGCAACTCGAACAGGAGCAGCAGCGTCTGCTGGTTCAATTGCAAGCGTCGCGCAAGACGGCGGCGCCGCATCAGGCGGCGCATCCGGATGCGACCGCGACCGATCCCGGGCAGGACGATCAAGACCAGGAAGGCGCCGTCCAGAACGCCCAGATCGCCGCGCTGTCGCGACGGGTAGAGGCCTATAACAAGGAGCCGCGCCGCGCTTTCGTGGGCCCGGCAGCCGAGGCTTCGCGCTATGCGACCTACCTCGACGGCTGGGCGCGGCGCGTCGAATCCATCGGCACGCAGCACTACCCCGAAGCCGCGCGCGGCCACATCTACGGCACGCTGCGCATCACCATCACCGTGCGCAAGGACGGCAGCCTCGCCGGTTTCGTGATCGACCAGCCTTCGCAACACGCTGTGCTCAACCAGGCCGCGCGGCGCATCGTGCAGATGGCCGCGCCCTTCGCCCCCTTCCCGCCCGATATCGCGCGCGATACCGATGAACTGGTCATCACCCGCACCTGGCATTTCGTCAACGATTCGCTCACGACATCCAGCCCATGAGCACACCACCCCGCTATGCCGTGATCGGCAACCCCGTGCAACACAGCCGCTCGCCGCGCATCCATGCACTGTTCGGCCAGCAGACCGGCGTCGCGCTGCAGTACGAGCGCCTGCTCGCGCCGCTGGATGGGTTCGAGACCGCGGCGCAGGCTTTCGCCGGCGAAGGCGGTCGCGGACTGAACGTGACGGTGCCGTTCAAGCAACAGGCTTTCGAGCTTGCGCGCGACCATCTTTGCCCGCGCGCGCGGCTGGCCGGCGCGGTCAACACGCTGTCGTGGCACGACCAGGCCTGGCACGGCTGCAATACCGACGGCGTGGGCCTGGTGGCCGACCTGATCCGATTGGGCGCTCGGCTGGACGGCGCGCGCGTGCTGCTGGTGGGCGCGGGCGGCGCCGCGCGCGGCGTGCTGCAGCCTCTGGCCGAAGCCGGATGCGCGCACCTGCGCATCGTCAACCGCACGCCCGAACGCGCCGCCGAACTGGCGCAAAACTGGCAGGAGGCCCGCACCGGCCTGCCCACGCAGATCAGCGCAGGCGGCCTGCCGGACGCGGCCATCGCCGGCGGCTGGAACGTGGTCGTCAACGCCACGGCCAGCAGCCTGCAAGGCGCCGCGCTCGCCCTGCCCGCCGGCCTGTACGCCGACGGCGCGCTGGCCTACGACATGCTCTATGCCGTGCAGCCGACGCCTTTCATGATTCAAGCGGCCCAGGACGGCGCGGCGCACTGCGCCGACGGGCTGGGCATGCTGGTGGGCCAGGCGGCCGAAAGTTTCTTCATCTGGCACGGCGTGCGGCCCGATCCGGTGCCGGTACTCGACATGCTGCGCGCCGAACTGCAGGCTCCGCGCTAGACATCATGGCCGGGCGCAAGAGCCGCCGCATGCCCTGGCCGGCCAAGCTGGCACTGGCCCTGGTCGGCCTGTTCCTGCTTTATCAGCTATGGATGCTGGGCCAGGTGCTCTGGTACGCGCATTTCAACCCGGGCAGCAGCGCCGTCATGCGCGAAGAAATGGCCGTCTTGCGCAGGACCGACCCGCGCATCACGCTGCAGCACACCTGGGTGCCTTACGCTCGCATCAGCAATTCGCTCAAGCGCGCCGTGATCGCTTCGGAAGACGCCAATTTCCTGGACAACAGCGGCGTGGAATGGGACGCCATACGCGAGGCATGGATATACAACCAGCGCCAGGAAGAATTGGGCCGCAAGGCCCGCCGCGGCGGCTCGACGATCACCCAGCAGCTGGCCAAGAACCTGCTGCTGTCGAACTCGCGCAACTACTTGCGCAAAGGCGAGGAACTGCTGGTGACCTTCATGATTGACCGGATCATGAGCAAGCAGCGCATCCTGGAGATCTACCTGAATATCGCCGAATGGGGCACGGGCGTCTTCGGCGCCCAGGCCGCGGCGCGGCACTATTATCAGGTCGACGCGTCGCAGTTGAACGCCTACCAGGCCGCGAAACTGGCCGCCATGCTGCCCAACCCGCGCTATTACGACCGGCACCGCGACACGCGCTATCTCGAAGGCCGCACCGGCGTGCTCGCCGCGCGCATGCGGCAGGTGGACATACCCTGACCCGGGTTAGCGGGATGCCTGTTCAATCCGCAAAGTAGCTGGCCGGCGCCTGCTGGCGCAGGGCCTGCATGTGATCGGTGATGTGATTGACGTGGGACGAGACGCTGGCGCGCAGCCCTTTGGCATCGTGGGCCGCGAATTGCGCCAGTATCTGCTCATGTTCGCGCAAGGCGCGGTCGGAATGGCCCGCCACATGCCCCAGCAGCAGCCACCGCACCCGGTCGAACTGGCGCTTGATGGGTTCGAGCATGACCCAGACATGGCCGCGCCCCGCAAACTCGAAAAGCCGCCGGTGCATCAGTTCGTCCAGCTCCGAAAAGCGGTCGATCTGCCCGCCCACGACCGCCTCGCGCTGCTGCTGAACGATCAGGTTCAGTTCGGCCAGCTGGGTGGGGGTGATCGTCCGCGCGAGCTCGGCATGGTTGGCGCCTTCGAGCGTGCTGCGCACGAACCGCCCTTCTTCGAGCAGCTGAACGCTGATCGGCGCCACGAGGGTTCCCACTTGGCGATAGATCAGCACCAGCTGCTCGTCGGCCAGTTGCGCCAGCGCTTCGCGCACGGGCGTGCGGCTGACGTTGATCAACTTGGAAATCGTGGCCTCGGACAGGGCCGTGCGCGGCGGCAGCGTGCCGCGCACGATGGCGCGCAGGAGCAGGCTGTGCACCTGGTCCGAATACGACTGCGCCGGGTCCAGCCGGAAGTCGGACAGCGCGGCCGTCAAGGGATCGTCGGGCGAAAGCATGGATTTGGGCGGATTCGAGGCTACGGCGTTGCGGGTTATTCGTTCCAGGCGCGACATTCCACCATGGTAGTACGTATTCGAAAAAATCTTTTAAATCAGGGTTATCCCTAGATCTTCGAAGCGGCGAATGTCCTTAGACTGCGAACATTGGTCGACTACCATGGTACTGTGGTGGATAACAAAGCACAAAAACTTTCCTCGTATGACTCGCTGTCGCCTGCCGCGACGAGTCGCCTCGATGCGCAGGTGCGCTCTCCCGCCTATGACCGCGGCCGGCTGGCCACAGGCATCGTGCACTTGGGTCTGGGCGCATTTCATCGGGCCCATCAGGCGGTCTACACGGAGCAGGTCATCGCAAGCGGCGACTCGCGCTGGGGCATCGTCGGCGTCAGCCTGCGCGACGCGCGGGTGCCGCAGACCTTGAACGCGCAAGGATGCCTGTACTCGGTCACCGAACGGCATGGCGACCAGGCGCACACCCGCGTGGTGGGCGCGCTGAAAGCAGCGCTGCATGCCCCCACGCAACTGGACGCCGTGCTGACAGCGCTAGGCAGCCCGTCCACGGCAATCGTGACGATCACCGTCACCGAAAAAGGCTACAGCCAGAACGCCGCCACAGGCGCTCTCGACCTGGACGACGAAGCCGTATGGCATGACCTCGCCCACGCGCGCGCGCCGCGCTCCACGCTGGGCGTGCTGGCCGAGGGCATACGCCGCCGGCCGGCCGGCGCGCCGCTCACGGTGATGTGCTGCGACAACATGGCGGCCAACGGCGACACGCTGCGCAAGCTGCTGGTGCAATACGCGCAAGAGATCGATGCCTCCCTGGCGCGCCGCATCGAGTCGGACATCGCCTTTCCCAACAGCATGGTCGACCGCATCGTGCCGGCGGCCACCGCCGAATCGCTGCAATATGCCGCGGGCTGTCTCGGACTGCACGATGCCGCCGCCATTGTCTGCGAACCCTTCACGCAGTGGGTGATCGAAGACCGCTTCACCGGTCCGCGCCCCGCCTGGGAAGAGGCCGGCGCCCTGTTGACCGGCGACGTGCGCCCCTACCAGGCCATGAAGCTGCGCCTGCTCAACGGCACGCATTCGGCCATCGCCTATGCCGGGCAGTTGCGCGGCCTGGACAGCGTCTCCGATGCCATGGCGGACCCGCTGGTGGGCTCGTTCGCGCGCCGGCTGATGCTGGAAGATCTGCGCGCCACCGTGGCGGCGCCGGCCGGCTACGACGTACAGGCCTATTGCCGCGACCTGCTCAAGCGCTTCGAGAACCCGGCCCTGGCGCACCGCACGCAGCAAATAGCCATGGACGGCACGCAGAAAGTGCCGGTGCGCTGGCTGCCCGCACTGCGCGAAAGCCTGGCGGCGGGCATCGAACGGCCGCTGCTCGAACGCGCGCTGGCCGCCTGGCTGCACTACCTGATCTACGAGCGCAGCGATGCGGGCGCCGTGCTGCATATCAGCGATCCCGGCGCCGCCGCGCTGGCCGAGCGCCTGCGGCAAGCGTCGTCGCCGCAGCAAGCCGTTGCCGCCGCCCTGGCGCACGCGCCGGTATTCGGCGCCGAGTCTTATCCGCCGGCCTTCGCCGCGCGCATCGCACAACACCTCACCACCCTCAAGGAAGGCGGCATGGCCGCCCTTCTTGCCCAGCATTGATCCAAATCCATACCAAAAGGAGACATCATGACTTTTACGCCCACTCGCCGCCAGTTCGGCCAAGCCATCCTCGCCGGCGCCGCGGCGGCCGCGCTGCCGCGCTTTGCGTTCGCGCAAAACAAAATCACGCTCAAATACGGCACCGCGTTTCCGGCGGACCATCCCGGCACAGTGCGCATCAAGGACGCCGCCGAACAGATCAGCAAGGACACGGGCGGCAAAGTGGACCTGCAGGTCTACCCGAACAGCCAGCTCGGCAGCGAGCCCGACATGATCTCGCAGACCCGCTCGGGGGCGATCGACATCATGTCCACTGCCGGCACCAACCTGCAGACCCTGGTGCCCACGGCGGGCATCAACGGCGTGGCGTTCGCCTTCAAGGACTACGCCACGGTCTGGGCTGCCATGGACGGCGACCTGGGCGACTATGTGCGCGCCGCCCTGGCCAAAGTTCATCTGCTTGCCTTCGACAAGGTGCTGGACAACGGCTACCGCAACATCACCACGTCCACCAAGCCCATCAACTCGCCCGACGACCTCAAGGGCTTCAAGATCCGCGTGCCCGGCATTCCGATGTGGATCTCGATGTTCAAGGCGCTGGGCGCGTCGCCCACGGCCATTCCCTTCGGCGAGCTGTACTCCGCGCTGCAGACCAAGGTGGTCGATGGCCAGGAAAATCCGCTGGCCCTGATCCAGAGCGCCAAGCTCTACGAGGTGCAGAAATACTGCTCGCTCACCGGCCACACCTGGGACGGCCATTTCATCTTCGGCAACGCCAGAAAGCTGCAATCGCTGCCCAAGGAAGTGCAGGAGTCGCTGGCCCGCAACCTGAACGCCGCCGCGCTGAAGCAGCGCGAAGACATCGCCCGGCTCAACGCCGACGCGCAGGCGCAGCTCACCAAACTGGGCATCGTGTTCAACCAGCCCGACCCGGCGGCTTTTCGCAAGATGCTGAGCAGCTCGGGCTTCTATGCCGAATGGAAGAAGAAGTATGGCGACCAGGTCTGGGCCAAGCTGGAGAAGTACTCCGGCAAATTGGCCTGACTGGCCTGACATAAGGGCAGGCGCGTCATGCAATTTTCTTCTACAGACTCCCAGGACATCGCCGCCCCCCCGGCACGCCGGCTCGACCGGCTGCTGGGCCGGATGACCGAGGTGCCCGCCGCCATACTCGTGGTGGCGGAGATCCTGATCCTGGGTAGCGGCACGTTCTCGCGCTATGTGCTGGACGCGCCGCTGACCTGGACCGACGAACTGGCCGGCATCCTGTTCCTGTGGCTGGCCATGCTGGGTGCGTGCATCGCGCTGCAGCGCAGCGCGCACATGCAGCTCACCACCTTCGTCAAGGACCTCTCGCCCGGCACGCGCGCCTGGCTGGAAGCGCTGAGCCTGGGCCTGGTGGTAGCCTTTCTGGCGATGCTGTGCCTGCCCGCCTGGGAACACTGGCAGGAGGACTTCGACGTAACGACGCCGGTGCTGGGTCTTGCCGAAGGCTGGCGCAGCGGCGCCGTGCTGGTCGGCGCGGTGCTGATGCTGGTGACGGCCGCCACCCGCTGGATCGAGCAGTCGAGCGGCAAGCAACTGGCGGCGACCGGCGCGGCGCTCGTCCTGTGCGGCGCCGGCTTGTGGGCGCTGACGCCAGTGCTGTCGGACCTGGGCAATGTCAACCTGGTGATTTTCTTCCTGGGCATGCTGGTGTCGTGCATCGCGATCGGCGTGCCCATCGGTTTCGCCTTCGGCCTGGCGACGATGTGCTACCTGACCTTCTCGACTCAGACGCCGATCTCGATCGTGCCCAGCCGCATGGAAGAAGGCATGTCGAACCTGATCCTGCTGGCGGTGCCGTTGTTCATCTTTCTCGGTTCGCTGATCGAGATGGCCGGGCTGGCTCGCGCAATGATCAACTTTCTCGTGAGCCTGATCGGCCACGTGCGCGGCGGCCTGCAGTATGTGTTGCTGGGCGCCATGTACATCGTTTCGGGCATCTCGGGCGCGAAGGCGGCCGACATGGCGGCGGTGGCGCCGGCGCTGTTTCCCGAGATGAAGAAGCGCGGCAACAACGAAGGCGACCTGATCGGCCTGCTGTCGGCTTCGGGCGCGATGTCCGAGACGATTCCGCCGAGCATCGTGCTGATCACCGTCGGCTCGGTCACGGGCGTGTCCATCACGTCGCTGTTCATCGGCGGCTTGATGCCGGCCGCGGTGGGCGCGCTGCTGATGGCGGCGGTGGTGTGGTGGCAGACGCGCCGCGAAGACATGAGCGGCGTGCGCAAAACGCCGCGCAAGGACATCGGCCGCCTGTTGTTGACGGCATTGCCCGCACTGGTACTGCCGCTAATTATCCGCACCTCGGTGGTCGAAGGCGTGGCCACCGCCACCGAGGTGTCCACCATCGGCATCTTCTACACCGTGTTGGCCGGCATCTTCATCTATCGGCAGTTCGACTGGCGGCGCATCTATCCCATGCTGGTGGAAACCGCCTCGCTGTCGGGCGCGATCCTGCTCATCGTGGGCTGCGCGACGACCATGGCCTGGGCGTTGACGCAATCGGGCTTCGCGCACGAGCTGGTCAGGATCATGACGGCGGTGCCGGGCGGCAAGCTGGGCTTTCTCGTGGTGTCGGCGCTGGCCTTCGTGCTGCTGGGCAGCCTGCTGGAAGGCATCCCGGCCATCGTGCTGTTCGGACCGCTTCTATTTCCCATCGCCAAGCTGGTCGGCGTCAACGAAGTGCACTACGCGATGGTGGCGGTCTTCGCCATGGGCCTGGGCCTGTTCGCGCCGCCCTTCGGCGTCGGCTTCTATGCCGCTTGCGCCATCGGACGCGTATCGCCCGACGTGGCGATGCCGCGCGTGTGGCCGCACATGATCGCGCTTTTCATCGCGCTGCTGTTGCTGGTGTTCGTGCCCTGGATCTCGACCGGCTTTCTCTGATCCGCATTCTCTCTGCCTACCCTCATTTGCCATGAAGATCGAACGTATCGATATCATCGTGACCTGCCCCGGTCGCAATTTCGTCACTGTGAAAGTGGTCACCGGCGACGGCGTCTACGGGCTGGGCGACGCCACGCTCAACGGCCGCGAACTGGCGGTCCACGCCTATCTGCAAGACCATGTGATCCCCTGCCTGATCGGGCGCGATCCGCGCAACATCGAGGACATCTGGCAATACCTGTACCGCGGCGCCTATTGGCGGCGCGGTCCGGTGACGATGACGGCCATCGCCGCCATCGACATGGCGCTGTGGGACATCAAGGGCAAACTGGCCGGCATGCCCGTCTACCAGCTTCTGGGCGGCAAGAGCCGCGACGCACTGATGGTGTACGGCCACGCCAACGGGCGCGACCATGCCGAGGCGGTCGACGCAGTGCTCGAGCACCAGGCGCAAGGCTACAAGGCGATCCGCGTGCAGTCGGGCGTGCCCGGCCTGGAAAAAACCTATGGCGTCGGCAAGACCCAGGGCTATTACGAACCCGCCGAGAAGGGCCTGCCGCCCGAAGAGCCCTGGGATACCGCGCTCTATCTGCGCCACACGCCCGAGCTGTTTCGCAAAGTGCGCGAGGCCGCCGGGCCCGACGTGCACCTGCTGCACGACGCCCATCATCGCCTCACGCCCATCGAGGCCGGGCAGCTGGGCAAGTCGCTGGAGCCCTACCGGCTGTTCTGGCTTGAGGATGCGATCCCGGCCGAACTGCAGGAA
>CALGFL010000160.1 GCA_937881145.1 uncultured Bordetella sp. | reverse complement strand
GTTACAGGTGGTCCCCACGGGCTTGAACCCCCATGCTTTTCTGCCTGATCCCGCCAATACCTATGTGTTCGCCACCAACCTCGGTTCCGATCAGGTGTTGTCGTTCAAGTTCGACAGCAAGACGGGGGCGCTCACGCCCAACGATCCGCCGGTGATGAAAACGCCGCAGAAGTCCGGCCCGCGGCACTTCGTCTTTCACCCCAATCACAAGTTCGTCTACCTGATTCACGAACTCAATGGCGATATCGCGGCCTATGCGTACGACGCGCACAAGGGAAGCTGGCACGAGATCCAGCGCGCCACCGCGCTGCCCGACGGTTTTGGCGGCAAGCCCTGGGCGGCCGATATCCACCTGTCGCCGAACGGCAAGTTTCTCTATGCGTCGGAGCGCACTTCGAGCACGATCAAGGCCTTCAAGGTCGACGCCGCCAGCGGCAAGCTGACGGCGATCGGCAGCGTGCCGACCGAGAAGCAGCCGCGCGGCTTCAACGTCGATCCGAGCGGGCACTATCTCGCGGCGGTCGGCGAGCTGTCCGATGGCATGAGCGTCTACCGCATCGATCAGCAATCAGGCGCTCTGACCAGGCTCGCTTCCTACCCCACCGGCAAGCAGCCGAATTGGGTCGAGTTCGTGCATTTCCAGTAAGAACGGAGAGGCACCCATGATCCGCAAAACGGCCAACGCATCGAGGCTTCAGGAAGAAGTCCGCAAGCGTCTCGATCGCCTGCCCGCGGTCGTCGAAGAGGGCGTGACGATCATGGTGCCGCGGCCTCGGCTCTTGCCGGAACCGGACAAGACGGGCTGCAACTGGACGATGAAGCACTTCGGCAACGCGGCCGGCTTCGACCGCGATATCGCGGCGGTGCTGCAGGCCGTGCAGCGCGAATTCAATCTCGCGGATGGGGCTTCCGATCTGGCGGGCATCGCCGATAAGCCCGGCAATCCGTTCGAATAAAATGCATCGAGCCGCGGGCGCGGCGTCACCAACCGAACTCGTCGTTGCTCGCACCCAGGTCCGGCGGCGAGCTGCGCAGCCCGCCCGGCGTGCGCGACAGCTTGATGGGCGTGCCCAACCCCACATAATCGCCTCGGCGCCACACCATATTGCGATGCGCGGTGTGTGGGTGATCCAGGGCCTGCGCCACGTTCTGCACCGCCGCCGCGGGCACGCCGGCGCGCAGCAGGCGTTCGGAAAACTCGACAGGATCGTGTTCGCGCAGCAGTTCGGCCAGACGCTCGTGCAGCGCGGCGCGGTTCTTCAAGCGGTCGGCATTGGTGGCAAAGCGCGGATCTTCGGCCAGCGCCGGCGCGCCCAGCGTTCTTGCCAGGCTGGCGAACTGCCGGTTGTTGCCCACCGCCAGGAAGATCGGCCCGCGGTTCGTGGGCAGGGTCTCGTAAGGCGCAATGTTGGGGTGCGCGTTGCCGGTGGGCCTGGGCAGCTTGCCGCTGTAGATATAGTTGGGCGCGTGCGGATGCAGCAGCGACAGCGCGCAGTCATACAGCGTAATGTCCAGAAACTGCCCCAGGCCGCTGCGCTGGCGTTCGTTGAGCGCCAGCAGAATGGCCACCGCGGCGTTCAGGCCGGTCACCATGTCGACTACGGGCAGGCCCACGCGGGTGCTTTCGCCGCCGTCCTCCCCGTTGACGCTCATCAGGCCGCACATGGCCTGGGCACAGGCGTCGTAGCCGGGCAGGCCGCCCAGCGGGCCGTCGCCGCCGAAGCCGCTGATGCGGCAATGGATCAGGCGCGGAAACGCCTCGCTCAGCGTGGCGTATCCCAGCCCCCACTTCTCCAGCGTGCCCGGCTTGAAGTTCTCGATCAGCACGTCGGCGTCGGCCAGCAGGGCGCGCAGGCGCTGCTGGCCTTGTTCGCCTGACAAGTCCAGCGACAGGCCGCGCTTGTTGCGGTTCACGCCCACGAAGTACGACGCCGTCTTGCCCAGAAAGGGCGGCCCCCAGCCGCGCGTCTCGTCGCCGTCCGGCGGCTCGATCTTGATCACGTCGGCGCCGTGGTCGGCCAATATCTGCGTGCAGTAGGGACCGCCCAGCACGCGGGACAGGTCGACCACTTTGCAGCCCGACAGCGATCCGGGCGGGATGAGGGGGTGAGGCATGGCGGCTTTTCTCCGGCGCTATCAGTCGATCGACACGTTGGCCTCGTGCAGGATGCCGCTCCAGTAGGGCACCTGCGCTTGAATGTAATCGGCCAGGCCCTTGGGCGTGGTGTCGGCGGCGCGCACCACGCCCTGATCATGCAGGGCCTTGGCCACGGCGGGATCGTCGAGCGCGATGACGAAGGCCTTGTTGAGCTGGGCCACGATGGGCGCCGGCGTGCCCTTGGGCGCGACGATGCCGAAGAACACGCTCACGTCGTAACCGGGCAAACCTTGTTCGGCAATGGTAGGCAGCTTGGGCAAGGCTTCGGAGCGCTCGCCGCTGGCCATGCCCAGGGCGCGCAGCTTGTCCGCCTTCAGCAGGGGCAGCGCGGTCAGGATGTCGGTGAACGACATCGACACCTGTCCGCCCAGCAGGTCGGTAATGGCCGGGCCCGTGCCCTTGTAGGGAATGTGCTGGATATGGGTGCCCGCCATCTTGTTGAACAGGATGCCGGCCAGGTGCGAAGAGGCACCGTTGCCCGACGAGGCGAAGGTGAGTTTGTTGGGGTTGGCCTTGGCGTAGGCGATCAGCTCCTGCACGTTGTGCACGGGCAGCGATGGGTTGACCGTGAGGATGTTGGGCAGATAGCCCACGCGGATGATGGGCGCGAAGCTGGTGCGCGGATCGTAGTTCAGGTGCTTGTAGAGGCCGATGTTGATGGCCAGCGGCCCCGAGGTGCCGAAGAGAATCGTATAGCCGTCCGGCGCGGCCTTGGCGACGTATTCGGCGCCGATGTTGCCGCCCGCGCCGGCGCGGTTCTCGACCAGCACGCTCTGGTGCAGCTGCCTGCCCAGGCCGTCGGCCAGGCGCCGCGCCAGGGCGTCGGTGGGGCCGCCGGGCGGAAAGGGCACGATCAGGTTGATGGCGTGTCCGGGGTAGCCGTCCGCCGCTTGTGCAGTGGGCGCGGCAGCGAACAGGGCCGCCGCGCAGGCCATCCAGGCCAGAGTCTTCTTGAACATGGGTTTGTCTCCTCGGGGTTATGTGCCGCCGGTTCTTGCGCCGGCGGCGTAATGGATGCGATGCGTGGTCAGAGCGCGTCGTGCAGAATCGCGCGGCAAGCCGCGTCCTCGTCGGCCGGAATGGCGCAGGGGTCGCGCGGGGCCAGCCGATGAATCAAAACCTGATCGGCGATCAGCGCGCGCGTCTGTAGCGCGGGCGTGCGGGCTTCCCAGCGCAGTGAAGCCATGGTCACGGCGTGATAGAGCGCTGAAGCGGCCTGGCGGGCCAGGTCGTCGCGATCTTGATCGGCCGCGTGTTGCGCCAGCGCATAAGCCTGCTCCAGGCTGCGGGCCTGCAGATCGGCCAGCGGCGCGGCGCAGGGCAGGCCTTCGTCCAGCAGCGCGCCGATATGGTGCTTGATGGCAGGCAGCGAGCCTTCCTTGCGGATGGCGCGCAGCACGTCGAGGGCGACGATGTTGCTGGTGCCTTCCCAGATCGAGCCCAGATGCGCGTCGCGCAGCAGGCGCGGCTCGGTCCACTCTTCGATATAGCCGCAGCCGCCGCGCACTTCCATGCCGTCGCCGGTGACTTTGCGCGCATCGCGGCAGGCGCGGAACTTGATGAGCGGGGTAAGAATGCGCGCCAGCGCCGGATCGCCCTTGCCCTGATCGGCGGCCGACAGCGCCTGAGCGGTCTGCAGCATGATGCTGCGCGCCTGTTCGGTCCAGACCGTCATCTTGGTCAATTGCCGGCGCATCAGCGGCATGTCGATGAGCCGCTTGCCGAAGGCCCGGCGGTGCTGCGCCACGAAGGTCGCCTCGGTCAGTGCACGGCGCATCAGGCCGGCCGCGCGCATGCCGTTGGACAGGCGCGAGTTGTTGATCATGTCGGCCATCTGCTTGAAGCCCTTGCCGCGTTCGCCCACCAGCCAGGCGCGCGCGCCTTCCATGCGGATCTCGCCGCTGGCCATGGAGCGGGTGCCCAGCTTGTCCTTCAGTCGCAGGATGCGATAGTGGTTGTGCGACCCGTCGGGCAGGTCGCGCGGCAGCAGAAAGAGCGACACGCCCGTCAGGCCCGGCGCGTCTTCGCTGCGCGCCAGCACCATGGCGTATCCCGCGTCGGCGTTGGAGCAAAACCATTTGTCGCCGCTCAGCAGCCAGCTGCCGTCGGCCTGCTCGCGGGCCACGGTTTCGGTGGCGCTCACGTCCGAGCCCGCGGCCTGTTCGGTCATGAACATGGCGCCCTGGCGCAGTTCGTCGAAGTCCTGCGAGATGATCTGGGGCAGCACTTTCTCTACCAGCGCGGGGTCGCCGAACTTGCGCAGCGTACGCGCCAGCGAGTCGGTCATGCTGACCGGGCAGCACAGGCCGAACTCGGCCTGCACGAAGAGATAGGTCAGCAGGTACTTGGCCGCCGAAGGCATGGGCTCGGGCCAGCCCAGCACGCCGCCGCGATGCGACAGCGCGGCCAGGCCGAACTCGCTGTAGGCCAGGCGTTCCATCTCGATATAAGCGGAATGCTTGTCGATGCGCGACTCGTCCGCGCCGGCGCGGCTGCGCACCGACAGCGTGGGCGGGTTCTTGTCGGCAACGGCGGCCAGCTCGTCCAGCCTGCCGCCGGCCAGCGCGCCCAGGCGATCGAAGTGCGGCGCCAGGTGGCGATAGAGATCGGCGGGCAAATAGCACTGGGCCAAAGCGGCGGCGTAGGGGTCGGCCCGGTACAGGTTCAAGCCGCGCGAATCGGGGACGGCGGGGGTATCCATGAAAGAGGCGCTCCGGCGTTGGGGATGGCGCCATCTTCCGAATTTTGATCTATCTATACAAATACTGTTTTTGTGTTGAACAATACATGGAAAATATGAATCGAGGAGGGAGGCGCCATGGAACTGGAACCGCGGCTGCTGCGCTATTTCATCGCGGTGGCCGAAGAGCGCCACTTCGGCAGGGCGGCGCAGCGCCTGCACATCTCGCAGCCGCCTTTGAGCTACGCCATACGCCAGCTGGAGGAACTGCTCGGCGCGAGCCTGCTGGAACGCACCAGCCGCCACGTGGCGCTGACCGAGGCCGGCCGCGTTCTCTATCGCGAGGCCCAGGGCCTGCTGCGCCAGGCGGACGAAGTGGGCCGGCTCGTGCGGCGTGTCGATGCCGGTTTGCGCGGCCGGCTGCGCATCGGCTTCGTCGGGTCCATGCTGTACCGGGGTTTGCCCGCCTTGCTGGCGGCGCTGCATGCCGAACTGCCCGATGTGGAGCACGTGCTGTCCGAGATCAACTCCCACGACCAGATCGAGGCCGTGCGGCGCGGCGAGCTGGACCTGGGCTTCATCCACGCCAACCCGGTGCCGCGCGAAGTCGGTGCGCGCGATCTGGTGGCCGAGCCTTTTGTCGTCTGTTTGCCCGAGACGCACGCCTTGGCGGGGCGGCGGCGCCTGGATCTGAAGGCCTTGAGCGGCGAGGAGTTCATCATGTTCGCGCAAGAGGCCTCGCCGAGCTACTACGCGACGGTAATGTCGTTATGCGTGGGTGCGGGCTTCGTGCCTGCGGTGCGTCATGAGGTACGGCATTGGCTGCGCGTGGCGGCGCTGGTGTCGCAGGGCTTGGGGGTGTCGATCGTGCCGGCTTGCCTGGCGCGCAGCGGGTTGGCGGGAACGCGGTTTATCGCGTTCGCGCATGAGGCGCGGTCGGTTAGCCAGGTGGTGTGGCGACAGGCGGATACGACGCCTTTGGTTGGCACAGTGCTGCGGCGGGTGCAGGCGCACTATGCGCCGCATGAGGTGAGATCCAAATCCCGATTTTGAGGTCAGTTAGATAAGGTCAAAAATCATTGCAGGGAATCAAGGATGGTCGCAATCGGCCAATAACGGACCTGGTGTGCCCAGAAGACGAACTATGAGCTGCTTTTTGACGCAGGAAAAGGCTTGTGATGCTGATGTGCGCATTTGCCTGAGGCGCAAGAATCACTCTCCAGCTTCGCCAACGCTCGAGCATGGCGCAGCACCTCGCCGGCTTCCAACGGCCCGCCGTGACTCATATGGAAATGCTTGCCGCCGCTTTCGACCATACGAATCAGCTCACGCGACACGGTGGCGGGATCGTCCTCGAACGGTGGCCGGATCGCTCGCCCCTTGCGGATCATGCCACCGATAAGAATGCCCGAGGCGATCAAATCGCCGACCATCATGTCTTGGGATGACAACTCCACCGCAATCGAGCCCGGCGTATGGCCAGCCGTATGCTTCACAACGCCATCGACGCCAAAGTCGAGCAGATTGACCGGGTGGCCGTTGGTCATCATGATGTCCGGTACGAATCCCTCGTAGGGTTCATGGGGGACTGGCGTCTTGAGAAACAACTTGCCGAACCAACTCGTCGCGCAATACGTCATCGGCTCTTTTCGACTGTAGAAGTCCGCGTCATCTTGATGCGCAAGAATTGGCGCGCCCGACAATGCACGTACCTGCGCCGCGCTGCCGGCATGGTCGGTATGCGCGTGAGTGACGACGATCAGCTTGATGTCGCGGAACGTCAACCCGTTTTTCGCGAGAACCCGGCCGATCTTGCGCTCCGATCCGGGAATGCCTGCGTCGATGAGCACGCAGCCTGCCTCGCCGCGGATGAGATGGGCGTTGACCATGCCGAAAGGCAGGATCGGGATCGTAATGATCTGGGTCTGAAGCATGCAATATCCTTGGACAATCAAGCACTGACGACGTGCGCTTGGCACGTAGCGGCAATAAGCGGCCTGGCAAAGGCCCGGATCAGCTCTGCCAGATCGCCTGGCGCTTCCAAGGGCGAGAGATGCCCGCTGCCCGGCAGGATGTGCATAGTGGCGTGCGCGATGCGCGTCATCAACTCGTGCTGCAGCACTGCGGGGGGATCGACCTGGTCTTTTTCTCCGGAAATGACCAGGGTGGGAACGCGGATCATGGCGGCTTGTTCGCTGATGTCTTCCTGACTGGCCTTCAGCGGCCATGCCGCTTTGGCGGCAGGAGCGCCTCGCAGGCTGTCCTGGACGATTGCTTCAAGGTCGCCTGGCTGCAAAGGGTTCGCTGCCAGCACCTGCTCGACGGTGGCAAGGATGCTTTCCCGACTGTCGTATGCGTTGACCATGCCTTGCCTGACCGCAAGCGGCACGTTCATGGGCGTAGGCGGCGACGGCGCTACCAAGACCAGCCCCGCCAACCCTGCCGGGTGGCGTGAACCCAGCAACTGCGCGACTTTGCCGCCCATCGAATGGCCCACCAGAATGTAAGGGCCGAGGTCGAGACTTTCGATCAGGCTTTGCGCGTCGTCGGCGAGAGCAGTCAGGGTATAACCGTCGAGGGGTTTGTCCGACCGGCCCCAACCACGCTGATCGACCGCAACGGTGCGAAAGGCGGGGGTCAATGCGTCGATGACATGCCGCCACGTGCGTGACGAACCACCCCAGTAGTGCAGGAAGACGAGCGCCGGCGCGTTTGTCCTCGAATCCTCGACATGCAGTTTGACGGTGTTCGATAAGTTGCTCATGAGATTATTCCTGGAACGGGCTGGCGGCGCGGACATCGCGGCTGCCGTGATGTCAGGCGGCGGCCTGAAGGATGAAGTCGGCGACGACGGCAGGATGCGACAACATCGGAACGTGGCTGGACGCAATCCGTTTGATCGTTGCGTCCATGCGGGTGGCCATGCGTTCCTGATCCACTGGCAGAATGGCCTGATCCTGCTCGCCGATCAGGTAGAAGGTCGGACGACTGCGCCATGCGGCCTGCATCAGCGTGCCGCCGAGCGCCGCGCCGTTGATCGGACCTTGCGTCGCATGGAGAACCGACTGCTCGACAGGATCGAGGTCTTGTGCGAATAGGGTGCCGATGCCTCTGGACGTCAACGACAGGAAGCCTTCCGTGTCGGGTCTGATCTCGTCATTGAGCGGCACCGCTTTGAACTGGGCAAAGAGCGATGCGGCGGATTCTCCCGCATCCGGCGCAAACGCATCGATATAGACGAGCCGCTTGACCTTGGGGTCGTTGCCGGCCTGTCCGATGACGGCGCCGGCATAGCTGTGACCGACCAGGACCACATCGCCTTGCATCAGCGCGATGGCACGACCGACCGCCGCGACATCGGCTTCGAAACTGGTGAGCGGAAGCTGGACGGCAGTGACCGCCATGCCTTTGGCGGCCAGCAGTGGAATGGTCTTGGCCCAGCTGGAGCCATCGGCCCAGGCGCCGTGAACGAGGACAACGTTGGTGAGAGTCATGGTATTTATCTTTGAAATAGGATGATGTTGCGGAGTTGATTAGCCGTGCCAGTGCGAGCAGCGGATGACGGAGCAGAAATTGCCGCGATGAAAGTGCGGCTCCTTGTCGGCGATGACGTCTGCCTTGACGTTGCCGAAGGTAGTCTCGGGTTTATGCTTGATGCCTTCATAGAAGGCCTGGATGATGTCTTCCTTGAAGGCGGCCGTACGTGGAAAGGCCGCAACCACGGCCTCGCGGACGGCATCGGAATAGCGCTCATAGGTCAAGCCGAGCACGTCCACCTCGACGCCCGCGGTCGTCAGGGCGATTACCGGATGCATGAATTCCGGGATGCCGGGCGTGGTATGTAGCGCGATGCCAGCCCATACTTTCTCGATGTCGGCAGGGTCGAGCTTGTAGCTTTGCAAGAAATCGCGCGCAGCATTTGCGCCGTCGACTTCGAATCGCAGATCGGCACTGCTGTGCGATGGCGGATGTCCGGGCTGGTTCTTAACAAGCTCTTGCAGCCGACCCAGTCATCATCGCGATAATCCGGTTTGGCAGCAATCGAATTGCTCCGGCGAAAACTGCCAACCGTGCGTGATAAGCTGCCAGCGGCGTTTAGGCAGGCTGGCGCCAAGAAATCACGATCTTTCATGCCTAAAAGCGAGACACTGATGGCAATGCGAGAAGTTGCACTCGTCATTTTCGATGGCGTTCAGGCGCTCGACGTCGCTGGTCCTCTTGATGTATTTGCAGCGGCCAACGGCTTCTTGCCGCAAGAGGACCACTATCACTGCGTCTTGGTGGCGGGCAGCACGAAGCGCCTGCGTAGTTCCAACGGCATGTGGATGGTCGCCGACCTGACCTTCGATCAGGCAGACCGCGCTTTTCATACGGTCCTGGTGGCAGGAGGCCCGCACCTTCCCGAAAGTGCGCCCAATGAAGCCATGTCGGTTTGGCTCAGGCAATGGGGTATTGCGGCCCAACGCTATGGCTCGATCTGCACGGGGGCTTTCGCACTGGGCCATGCGGGACTTCTCGATGGGCGGACCGTCACGACGCATTGGCTTTGTTCGCAGAAACTTGCGACACAATTCCCCGCGGCGCGGGTCGAACATAATCGGATCTATGCGCGTGACGATCGGCTTGTAACGTCTGCTGGCGTGACGGCCGGCATTGACCTCAGCCTCGCACTGGTCGGAGAAGATCACGGACCTGCGCTATCGCTCGCGTGTGCCAAGGCTCTCGTCGTTGTCGCACAGCGTCAGGGAGGCCAATCCCAGTTCAGTCCGCTTTTGACTTCTGTCCGAGATGCTGAAAC
>CALGFL010000159.1 GCA_937881145.1 uncultured Bordetella sp. | reverse complement strand
CGGAGTGGATGAAGGCCAGCCAGCGCATGGCTTCGGCCAGGCCTTTGGGCGTGCCGTCGCCCAGCAGACCCGCCTCGGGATGCTTGGCGTTCAGGTAGGAGAGGATGGCGAGGTTCTGGTTCAGATTGAAGTCGCCATCGGTGATGGCCGGTACGGCGCCCATGGGATTGATCTTGAGGTAATCGGGTGCCTTGATCGCGTCCCGCTCCATTTTCCGGGCTTCGTAGGGCTTGCCTATCCACTCCAGCGAGATGTGGATGGTGAGCGAGCAAGCGCCGGGCAAGTAGTACAGCTTCATGATCTATCTCCTGTGGCATGAATGAGCTGCCGGACATGGTACGCCCACGGGCGCGCGCCTGCCTGCAGAACGGCCCGGAGGCGGCGGCTCAACGCGGCGCACGCCACGCTGCCCAGGCCGTCATGGCCCAGGCCAGCAGGAAGGCCAGGCCGCCCAGGGGCGTGACCGCGCCGAACCAGCGAATGCCGGTGAGGGCCAGCACGTAGAGACTGCCTGAAAACAGCACGATGCCGGCGAACATCAGCCACCCCGCGGCCGGCAGCAGGCGGGCCTGGGGATGGCGCGCGCGCAGCCAGGCTACGGCGAAAAGACCGAGCGCATGGACGAGGTGATATTGCACGCCGGTCTGCCAGACGCCGAGCATCTCGGCGTCGATGCGGCCTTTGAGGCCATGGGCGCCGAAAGCGCCGGCGGCGACGCCAACGAGCATGCAAAGGGCGGCGAGCGCCGAGAGGGAACGGTCGGTCATGATGGGGACGGAAGTAAACGGAAACCCATTATGATGCGCAAATCTCAACGGAGGCCCAATGGAACACAGTATCCCCCTGATCACCACGCTGGCCGAAGGCTTCGGCATGGCGCTGGTGCTGGGCTTTGCGGCCGAGCGGATCAAGGTGCCGGCGCTGGTAGGCTATCTGTTCGCGGGCATCCTCATCGGCCCGGCCACGCCGGGTGTCGTGGCCGACGTGAAGCTGGCTTCGGAATTGTCGGAAATCGGCGTGATGCTGCTGATGTTCGGCGTGGGGCTGCATTTTTCGCTGCGGGACCTGCTGGACGTCAAGCGCCTGGCCGTGCCCGGCGCAATGGTGCAGATGGCGCTGGCCACCGCGATGGGCATGCTGGTCGCGTGGTTCTGGGGTTGGAGCTGGGGCAGCGGGCTGGTCTTCGGCCTGTCCCTGTCGTGCGCCAGCACAGTGGTGCTGCTCAAGGCATTGGAGACGCGCGGCGCGCTGGAAACGCAGAATGGCCGCATCGCGGTGGGATGGCTGGTGGTGGAGGACCTGGCCACGGTGCTGGTGCTGGTGCTGCTGCCGCCCTTGGCCGGCGTGCTGGGCGGCCAGGGACTGGAGCACGGCGCGAAAGGCCTGGCCTTGTGGCTGGCCATCGGCAAGACGCTGCTGGAAGTGGCCGCGTTCATCGTCTTGATGCTGGCCGTGGGCCGGCGCGCGTTGCCCTGGCTGCTGTGGCAGGTAGCGCGCACCGGCTCGCGCGAATTGTTCACGCTGGCGGTCGTCGCCGCGGCCATCGGCATCGCCTACGGCGCCGCGCAGCTTTTCCACGTGTCGTTCGCTTTGGGGGCTTTTTTCGCCGGCATGGTGATGCGCGAATCGGAGTTCAGCCATCGCGCGGCCGAAGAATCGCTGCCGCTGCGCGACGCCTTCTCGGTGCTGTTCTTCGTCGCGGTCGGCATGTTGTTCGATCCGTCCATCCTGATCCGCGAGCCGCTGCACGTGCTGGGCGTGCTGGTCATCATCATGTTCGGCAAGTCGCTGGTGTCGATGGCCCTGGTCCTGCTTTTGCGCTATCCGCTCACGACGGCGCTTACCGTGTCGGCCAGCCTCGCGCAGATCGGCGAGTTCTCTTTCATCCTGGCCGGGCTGGGCGTATCGCTGGGCTTGCTGCCGCCCGAGGGCATGAGTTTGATTCTGGCCGGCGCGATTCTTTCCATTGCGCTGAACCCGGTCCTTTTCGCTACCATCGAACCCTTGCGCAAATGGGTCCTGGCGCGTTCGGCGCTGGCCCGCAAGCTCGAAGCCAGCGGCGATCCCTACGCCGAATTGCCCGTGAGCACCGAGCGCAAATACCTGGATGGGCAGGTGGTGCTGGTGGGGTACGGCCGGGTAGGGCGGCGCGTTGCCGCCGACCTGGCGGCGCATGCCGTTCCGATGGTGGTGGCCGAGCAGAGCCGCGAGAGGGTCGAAGACTTGCGCAGTCAGGGCCACGCCGCGGTCTTGGGCGACGCGGCCGAACCAGGCGTGTTGATCCAGGCTCATATCGCGCACGCCGCCATGCTGGTGGCGACGGTGTCCGACCCCGTGGGCATACGCAAGATGGTGGACACCGCGCGCACGCTCAACCCGCCGATCGAGAACGTGCTGGTCGCGCAAAGCGAGGACGAGATGCGCATGCTGCGCGAAGAAAATATCGGCGAGGTGTTCCTGGGCGACGAGCAACTGGCCCGCGGCCTGGCGGGGTACGTGCGGTCGCGTTTCGCGCAGTAGATCCGGTTCGGCGGACTCGGCCGGATGGACTAGGCCCGGGCGCGGCCCAGGGCCTGGCCCATGCGCACGGCACCGCCTGGCTCGGCCAGATCGGTCCAATCCACGTGATCGCGCCCGAACAGGGCAACGACCGTCGAGCCCAGCAGGAAGCGACCCATTTCGGCGCCTTGCGCCAGTTGCACGGCCTGCGCGCCTTCATAGCGGGTGGCCACAAGGTCGGGTTGGTGCGGCGCGAGGCGGCCGGCCCAGACCGTCTGCACCGAGGCCACGATCATGGCACCCACCAGCACCAGGGCCATGGGCCCGTACGGCGTGTCGAAAATGCAGACCACGCGCTCGTTGCGCGCGAACAGTCCGGGAACACTGCGGGCGGTCAAAGGGTTGACCGAATACAGCCGGCCGGGCACGTAGACCATTTCACGCAAGACGCCCGACACGGGCATGTGCACGCGGTGATAGTCGCGCGGCGAAAGATAAATGGTGGCGAAGCTGCCGTTCGCGAACGGTGCGGCGCGCTCGGCATCGCCCCCCAGCAGGTCGAGCAGATCGAAATGGTGATTCTTGGCCTGGAAGATGCGGCCGTCGACGATGCGGCCAGCCTGGCTGACACTGCCGTCGGCCGGGCACAGCACCGCGTCGGGCGCGGCATCCAGCGGACGGGCGTCGGGCTTTAGGGCGCGAGTGAAGAAATCGTTGAAGCTCTCGTAGGCCAGCGGGTCTTCGATCTGCGCTTCGCGCATGTCCACGTCGTAGCGGCGCACAAAGCGGCCGATGAGCGTGTCTTTGACTCGGGGCACCCGACAGTTGGCCAGGCTGCCCGCCAGACGCGAAACCATCTGATGCGGGGCCAGATGCTGGCAGGCGAGAAACAGCGAGTCGGAAAAAGACATGGCGACAAACGAAATTCGCGCCAACCGAAATGCGGGCGCCGAGGACGAAGTGTAACGTGCCGAGAACGCGCTACCGCGGTGTATCGTCTTCCTGCTCTTGGAAGTGCCCTGTGAAATCCTGCGGGGTGGAGGGCGTGTTGTTCTCCATGGCCTCGCTGGCCGCGGCGGCGTTCCTGGACGCAATGATCTCTTCCAGAGTCTCGACCGGCGTGTCGGGCGGGATGACCAGGACCTTGTCGCGGTCGATGCTGCGCGGCATCGACAGTTTCTGACGGCGCGAGGCGGTGTAATGCAGCAGTACCGACATCGCCGAGCTCTTGTCTTGTATCCAGTGCGTGCGTTTTCGCAGGTGACGAATGGCCTGTTCGGCCGAGTTCAGGCGATAGATCAGGTGCTCGATCTCGACACTGCCCCTGCTGTCGAACTGTTCGTCGGTCAGATGGACGATGCCGACCGCTTCCAGGTTGTAGGTGTCGAAATCAACCCGATACACGAATTTCAAATCGTTATACGGATCCCGCACCACGAGCAGCCTGTCTCCGGAATAATCGTTGATGAGACCGATGACAGGCGATTCGATCAGGCGTCCGCCGTTATCTTCTTCGGTATAAAGAAAGATAGTGTGGCGGGGGAAAGCGATTTCGTTATTCATGGGGCTTTTGCTTCACGCGCAGCAGATCATGCGTATAACGGGATTGTCGGATTTTGTCCCCCTGGCGTCCAGCGGAACATAATTTTTCCAGTGCATGTCATGCGCTTGCCGGCACGAGGCGCAATACGCCATGACGTTCCTTTTCATTTGCAGCTTGGAGGTATTCATGACTTTCTTTCTACGTACTCTGGCCGTGACCGCTGCGCTGGTCGTGGCAGCGCCGGCATATGCCCAGCCGGCGGCCCAGCCCGCCTCGTCCATGCAGCGCATGCGCGGCACGATCACCAAGATCGGTTCCCATGTGCTGACGCTGAAGCAGGCCGATGACGGCAAACCGGTCACGGTGATGCTGCCGGCCGGTGTAAAGATACTATCGGTGTCGCGCGCCAGCCTGACCGACATCAAGCCGGACAGCTTCGTCGGCACGGCGGCCACGCCGCGTCCGGACGGCACGCTCAAGGCCCTGGAGGTACACATCTTCGCTCCCAGCCTGCGCGGCTCGGGCGAGGGCTTCCGGCCCTGGCAGGGCGCGGCGGGCGCGACGGGCACGATGACCAACGGCACGGTGGGCACCACGAGTGGCAGCATGGTCAACGGCACCGTGGGTGGCGCCTCGGGCGGGCAAGGCGCCGGGATGACGATGCTGATCAAGTACCAGGGCGGCCAGCAGACGGTGGCAGTGCCGCCCGATGTGCCCGTGGTTTACATGGCGCCGGGCAAGCGCAGGCTGCTCAGGCGCGGCGTGGCGGTGCTGGTGTCGGCGGCCCGCGACGACAAGGGTGAATGGGTGGCCCGCTCGGTCATTGCCGGCAAGGGCGGCATTGCGCCGCCGATGTAGGAGCAATGCCGCCGGGTACCCTGCCTGCGCGGCATAAGCAAATTTCCTGGCCAGGCATATCGATCTAATCATCGATTCGTTCGTGTGCCAGGCAGGCCTGCCTAGAATCGTCTGCATCCCCACTCATTGCATCCAGACGATCTCATGAAATTTTTTCCCTCCTTGCGTATCGTGATGCGCATCCTCGGGGTCTGCGTGATCGCCTGGGCTGCGCTGCACCCCGCCGTGGATGCCAGCATGGCCGCGGCGACGGGTGCCACGAGTGCGCCGACCGCCTCATCGTCCTCGTCCGGCACGTAACCCTTTCCCGGCAGTCCGATGCAAACGGGGCCCTATAATCCCCGGCGTGAGTCATAACAACCCCATTACCGTGCACGATATGCAGGGCTTTGACGCCCTCATCGATGCCCGCTCCCCCTCCGAATTCGCGCTCGATCATGTGCCGGGCGCCATCAACTGCCCGGTGCTGGACGACCAAGAGCGCCGCATCGTGGGTACGCTCTATGTTCAGCAATCGGCCTTCGAGGCCAGGCGCGTCGGCGGCGCCATGGTGGCGGCCAATATTGCCCGCCATTTGCGCGAGCAGTTCCACGACAAGCCCAAGAACTGGCGCCCGCTGGTCTATTGCTGGAGCGGCGGCATGCGCAGCGGCAGCTTCGTAACCTGGCTGCGTCTGGTGGGCTGGGACGCCCAGCAGCTCAAGGGCGGCTACAAGGCCTGGCGCGGCCACGTCATTGCCGGCAACGAAGACCTGGCGGCGGCGATGCCGCTGCGGGTGCTGTGCGGTCCCACAGGCAGCGCCAAGACTCGCGTGCTGCACGAGCTCGCCCGCCTGGGCGAACAAGTGCTCGATCTGGAGGGCCTGGCCGGGCATCGCGGCTCGGTGCTGGGGGCCATCCCTGGCGTGGAGCAGCCTTCGCAGAAGCGATTCGAGACCCTGCTGCACGCGGCCATGTCGTCTTTCGATCTTGCGCGTCCGGTGTGGGTCGAGGCCGAAAGCCGCAAGATAGGCCGGCTGAGCCTGCCCGAATGCCTGGTGACCCGCCTGCGCGCCAGCCCGGTGGTCGAGATCGCCGCTCCTCTGGGCGCACGCCTGGACTATCTGCTGCGCGACTACGCCTGGCTGGGCGACGATCCCGAAGGCCTGAGCGCCAAGATCGCCAGCCTCAAGGGCCTGCTGTCCAACGAGACGCTGGAACGCTGGCAGGCCTGGGCGCGTGCGCGTGCGCTGCCGGCCTTGTTCGAGGAAATGATGATCCTGCACTACGACCCGCTCTATGCGCGTTCGCAAGGTCGCAATTTTCAGCGCCTGGGTCAGGCAGTGTCGATGCCAGCGCCGGATCTTTCGGACACCGGCATCGCGGACCTGGCGCGCCGTATCGTGGTCCTGCCGGCCGCCTGAAGCGCCATGTCGGCGGCCGGTTCCGATCCGGGTCAGTTCACCACCAGTTGCGTTCGGACTGCAGCGACTGCATGCGGGCCTCGAATGCGGCAATGTCGCGCGCATCCCGCAAGTACTGCATGGCACGCTCATCGTGGGCCTGCATGATGGAAAGCTCCATGAAATCCTTCTCCGGATTCGACGGGGGCTGCCGGACAGGCAGCGAGATGCGCCTCCAGAAGAAGCTCAAAAAAATCGGCAGTGTCATGACGGGTACCTCCTGTTTCAAGTCGTTCTGGACAGCAATGCGAGGCGAATGGCCAGCAGCGCGAAGACCGCGGCCAGTGCGTGGGAGCCGAACCTGCCCGCCGCGCTCGACGCTTCGGGCAGAAGGCGCCGCACCGAGCCGCTCAGCGTGCCGAGCAGGCCGTTCAGGATCACGCTGATCGCGGTAAGCACACCGCCGAGCACGATGATCTGCAAAGCAGCGTGGCCTCGGGCCGGCTCGACGAACTGCGGCAGGAACATCACATAGAACAGCATGGGCTTGGGATTGAGCAGGCTGTTCAGTGCGGCCCGCGCACCGATGGCAAGGCACGATCGGCGCACTGTGCGGTAATGCCGCAGTCCACCGGTTTGGCGCAGCGCTTTGTAGGCCAGCCACAAAAGATAGACCGCGCCCGCATAGCGGATCAGGTCGAAGGCGGGCGGCCAGGCGTAGATCACCGTGACCAGCCCGGACACCGTCAGGGCCGTATAGACCAGATTGGCCACGCCCAGACCCAGCGCCGCTGCCAGGCCCGCACGCGGGCCCTGGGCCGCTCCGTAGCTGACGACGAAAGCCATATTGGGGCCTGGCGACAAAATCAGCGCCAGGCAGGCGACGCAGAACATGGCGAGTGTCGAGGCAGTAGGCATGGCACGAGAATTCCGGCGAGTCGTACAGAATGTGTTTTTCTAGCGTATGCTACGAAAACAGAACAACAAAGAAATTGTTCTAAATACAAAATGTTCTAGATACAAGTTCCTTCTCCTGCACCGGTGGCATGCCATGCGCGAGCCTCGCTACAAATCGATCGTCGACGAATTCACCGTGCGCATCCGCTCAGGCAAGCTGGTGCCGGGCACGCAGCTGCCCACCACGCGCGAGCTGATGCGCCAGTATGGTGTCGCGCTGGCCACAGCCTCGCGGGTCTATGCCGAACTGGGCGAGATCGGCCTGGTGGTGGGCGAGACAGGGCGGGGCACTTTCGTGCGCGATACCACCTTGCCGCGCACGATGGGGCTGGAGCAGCGTCCGGCACGCTCGGGGGTGATCGATCTGGGTTTGAACAACCCTTTGCTGCCGGGGCAGGACGAGATGCTGCGCGCCGGTCTGCGAGCCATGGCCGCCTCGGGCGACCTCAATGCCTTGCTGCATCCCTCGCCGCACGGCGGACGGCCACACGAAAGACAGATGTTCGCGCGTCATCTGCGCAACCGCGGCATCCGGGTGCCGGGCGACCAGGTGCTGATCGTCAACGGCGCGCAGCAAGGCCTGTCCGTGGCGATCATGGCCATGTTCCAGCCAGGCGACGTGCTGGCCATCGACGAGCTGACCTATCCCGGCATGAAGAACCTCGCTCAGCAGGCCCACCTGGATCTGGTGCCCGTGCCGCAGCGCCCGGGGTACGGCGGCATGGATCTGGACCGCCTGGAAGCGCTGTGCCGCAAGCGTCCGCTGCGCGGCATCTACATCATGCCCACGCTGCACAATCCGCTGGGCCTGGTGATGCCCGAGGCCGATCGCGTGCGCGTGGCCGCCATGGCCGAGAAGTACGGCTTCGTCATTATCGAGGACGGGGCTTATTCGTTTCTTGCCGAGCCGGCGCCGCCGCCCATTTTCACGCTGGCGCCACAACGCACGATCTACGTCTGCGGGTTGTCGAAAAGCGTGGCTTCCGGCCTGCGGCTGGGCTTCGTGGCCGCGCCGCCCGAATGGATGGCCGATATCGGCTATGCCATACGCGTTTCGACCTGGACTGCCTCGTCACTGAGCATCGCGCTGGCCTGCCTGTGGATCGACAATGGCACGGTCGACCAGCTTGAAGACCGCAAGCGCAAGGACGCGCGCCGCCGCCAGACGCTGGCGCGCCGCGTATTGAAGGGCCTCGATGTCCGCGCCCATCCCTCGTCCTACTTCCAATGGCTGAGCCTGCCGCCGGACATGCGCATAGATCAGGTCGCGGCCCGTCTGGAACGCCAGGGCATCCTGGTGGTCACGTCCGAACCGTTCTCCACCTCCATGCGCATGCCGCATGCCATGCGCATCGTGCTCAGCGGAATCGCGTCCGACGTACTGGAGGACGTGCTGGCCAAGGTGCGCCGCGAGGTACTGGGAATCGCTCCGGGAACGCGGGGCTAGCGGATGCGGATGAGCGCGTCCGGGCCGAGCTCGCCGCAGGCATTGACGCCCAGCATCGCCATATTGCGGTCGACCTCTTCGCGCAGCAGGCGGGTGGCGTGCGCCACGCCGTGCGCTCCGGCGACGGCCAGTGCATAGTTGTAAGGCCGGCCAATGAACACCATGCGCGCGCCCAGCGCGATGGCCTTGAGGACATCCGAGCCGCGGCGAAAACCGCTGTCTATCATCACCGGATAATCCGGCCCCAGCGTTTGGACGGCCGCGCGCAGCACGCGCATCGGCGAGGTCGCTGCGTCCAGCTGCCGCCCGCCGTGGTTGGAGAGTATGACGCCGTCGGCTCCATGTTCGCGCGCGGCCACGGCGTCGTCGACGCTCAGGATGCCCTTGATCACCAGATTGCCTTGCCACTGCCGGCGGATGACGCGCAGGTCGTCCCAGCTCAGATGGTCGCGCGCCGTGAAATCGCGCGTCACGCTGGACGACACGATGGGCGCGCCGCGCGTCGCGTAGGAATTCTCGAAGTGCGGCATGCCGTGCTTGAGCAGCGTGCGCGCGAACGTGCCGAACAGCCAGCGCGGCCGCGTCAGCCCGTCCCAGGCCAGGCGCAGGCTGGGGCGCAGCGGCGTGGAGAAGCCGCTGCGCACATTGTTTTCGCGATTGGCCCAGACGGGGATGTCCACGGTCACGACCAGCGTGCGGTATCCGGCCTGCGCCACGCGCCCGATCAGGGCGGCGCGCCGTTCGGCATCGCCCGGAAGATAGACCTGGAACCAGGTGGCGGGGGCCGCCGCCGCGACGTCTTCGAGCCGGATCAGCGACGAGCCGCTCATAATGGAGGCGATGCCCGCCGCCTGCGCCGAGCGGGCCAGTACGATATCGCCGCGATAGCCCGAGATCGCGTTGATGCCCATCGGCGCGAT
Source organism: uncultured Bordetella sp. (assembly GCA_937881145.1). Lineage (GTDB taxonomy): Bacteria > Pseudomonadota > Gammaproteobacteria > Burkholderiales > Burkholderiaceae_B > Bordetella. The sequence continues at coordinate 4,286 of CALGFL010000159.1, read as the reverse complement.
GCCGAACGGCGCGCAGAACCGCTGCCCGAAAACCTCGACCGTTTGTTCGCGGGCCGACACGTTGCGCAGCACGCGGGTCACGAAGCGGTAATCGTCGAAGACGTCGCGGTTGTCGTCGCGCGTGCGGTTGTCCTCGGCTGCGCCGCTTACGTAGCCGAAGATGGGGCGGGGCAGGACCCGGCGCGCGGCGGCCTCGAAATCGTGCAGGCTCAGGATCTTTTCCAGCGCGCGCGGCGGTTTGCCTTCGGCCGCCAGCGGGCTGGTCCGGGAGAGGGCGGCTGGATCGGCGGCGTTCATCTGCGGGGGTTCCTTCGAAATCGAGCCGACATTCTATGCCGCCGCGCGGGGTGCGCAAGGCTGGCGGGAACGGATCGCAGGGGTGCCGCATCCAATGGACAGTAGTGCAATCCTAACCATGTAACGCGAGGATACTGAAATGATCGACTATGTACTGCTGGTTTTCGCTATTGGAGCGCTGGGCGGCCTGGTTCTCGCGGCGCATGTTCTGCGAGGCAAGTTCGCGCCGTGGGCGCTGTCCCTCCTGCACGCGCTGCTCGGCGCGATCGGCCTGGTCATGCTGATACTGATGCTGGCGCAAGGCGATACGCCGCAGCGGGTCGTGATCGGCTTCGTTCTGCTACTGATCGCCGCGCTGGGCGGGTTTTTCCTGGCCTCGTTCCATCTGCGCAAGCAACTGCCGCCCAAGGCCGTGGTGGTCGTTCATGCCAGCGTTGCCGTCATTGGTTTTCTGACTCTGCTCAGCATGGTGCTCTGATGGGGCGCCATCCGTTGCATCCGGCCGTGGTGCATTTTCCGATTGCATGCTGGTCGTTGGCCGTCGCCGCCGATTTCGCCGGTATATGGTTCGGACAAGCCGCTTGGCGCTGGTCTGGCGGTCTGCTTGCGATCGGATGCACAATGGCGGTAGTGGCCATGGCCGCCGGCTTGATGGAGTTGCCCCGTGTTCCGCAAGGCGCGGCGATGCGCGATGTCTACCTTCACATGGGGGCAATGCTCGTTGCGCTAACCTTGTTCGGTACCCGTTTGCTGCTGCGGCTGGAACACCTGCAAGCGCTCGAACCGAACATCGTCTCGCTGCTGCTCGATGCCGGCGGCTTTCTTGCCCTGACGGCAGGAGGCTGGCTCGGCGGCAAGCTGGTCTACAGCCATGGCGTCGGCCGCCGCGACCGGACGCCATAACGGACGATGCCGCGCGTTTCATTCAACATCCCGACATAGAGTCATTCGATCATGCTCGCAAGTATTCCCGCATCCCCTATCGAGAAAGACGCCGATCAACCGCAGGCCTCGGATCGCATCCGCTCCCGCCTGATCGAAGCCGGGCGGCGCTACCACGCCAACGACAATATCTCGGCCTTCATCGAAGACGGCGAGCTGGGGCAGTTGCAGCTCGAGGTGGAAGGCAAGCTGCAGGAGGTGCTGCACTCGCTGGTGATCGACACCGAGAACGATCACAACACGATGAACACCGCGCGGCGCGTGGCGAAGATGTTCATCAAGGAGGTGTTCCGCGGCCGCTACGACGGAGCGCCCGCGGTCACGGCCTTTCCGAACGTATCGCGCCTGAACGAGTTGATGATCGTCGGCCCGATCAAGGTGCGCAGCGCCTGCTCGCATCATCTTTGCCCGATTCTGGGCAAGGTCTGGATCGGCGTATTGCCCAGCCCATCGTCAGATTTGATCGGGCTTTCGAAGTACGCGCGCGTCTGCGACTGGATCATGAGCCGTCCTCAGATCCAGGAGGAAGCCGTGATCATGCTGGCCAATGAGCTTGAACGCCTGATCAATCCCGACGGGCTGGCGGTCGTGATCGAAGCCAGCCACTTCTGCATGCACTGGCGCGGCGTCAAGGACGACGGGTCCTTGATGAAGAATTCCGTCATGCGGGGCGCCTTCCTGAAAGACGTCGCGCTGCGGCGTGAATTTCTGAGCCTGCTGCATACGGAAAACCAAAAATAGCGAGGATCATCATGGCAGCGCATACCGTTCGTCTGGTCGCGTGCAATCAGATCGCCGAAGGCACGACGGCATTTCATTTTGCAAAACCCGCGGGATTCGAATTCCGGCCGGGGCAGGCGGTCGATGTCGTGCTCGAAGGCGAGGGCGCGCCGCCGGATGCCCAGGACTGCCGCCATACCTTTTCCCTGGTCAGCGCACCGTACCAGGACGAGCTGGTCGTCGCCACGCGCATGCGCAACAGCCCGTTCAAGCGCGCGTTCGGCGCGTGGCAGATAGGCTCGACGCTCGGGGTGGACGGCCCGTTCGGTTCGCTGACGCTGCACAAAAATGCGGCCCGTCCCGCCGTGATGATCGCCGGAGGGATCGGTATCACGCCTTTCATGAGCATGGTGCGGCAGGCCGCCAAGGACCGGGCCGAGCGGGATCTGCTCCTGATCTACTCCAACCGCCGCCCGGAAGACGCCGCCTTTCTTTCCGAACTGCAGCAACTGCAGAAGACGTATCCGCGATTCCGCCTGGTCGCCGCCATGACGGACATGGCGCATTCCGCCCAGACCTGGACAGGAGAGACCCGAAAGATCGACGGCGCGCTGATCCGGTCGGCCATCAAGGATCTTCCCGCATCGATCTTCTACCTCGCCGGGCCGCCGGCCATGGTCGAAGCGGTGCGGCAGGCCCTGGCCGACGCGGGCATGGACGAAGACGACGTGCGCAGCGAAGCGTTCTACGGATATTGAGCGATGCAGGCTCCGCTTCACGCCCTGGCGCCCCTGACGAAAGACACCGCGGACGCGGAACTGGCCAGGCGCGCGGCCGGCGGCGACGATGCGGCTTTCGAGGCCATCATGCGGCGCCATAACCGGCTGCTGTTTCGCACGGCGCGCAGCCTGCTAAAGAGCGATACGGTGCGCAGGACGCGCTCCAGGAGGCTTATCTGCACGCCTGGCGCGCATTGGGCAGTTTCCGCTCGGATGCCAGGCTGTCGACGTGGCTGGTGCGCATCGTCATCAACGAGGCGCTAGGGCGCATGCGCCGGAAAGAGGCCCAGATCATTCCTTTGGATGCCGCGATGAATTCATTCGAGCCCGAAGTACAAAACTCGCTGACCGCCGATTCCGAACGCCAGCCCGAAGGCCTTGCCATGCGCGCTGAGCTGCGCAGAATAATGGAGGCGCGCATCGACATGCTGCCCGAGGCGTTCCGTACGGTTTTCATGCTGCGTGCCGTCGAGGAGATGAGCGTCGAGGAGGTATCGCAAGCGCTGGAAATTCCCGAGGCGACGGTGCGCACCCGCTTCTTCCGGGCGCGCAGCCTGCTGCGGGAACGCCTGGCCAGCGATATCGACGTGACCTTGAACGACGCCTTCAATTTCGACGGCGCGCGCTGCGATCGCATCGTGGCGGCCGTGCGGGCCAGACTGTGACGCGCGTCTGATGCGGCGGGTCCGCTATTTTTTCGGATCCAGCGCCCGCACTTTCGTTCGCAGCTGGTCCATTTCCTCGAGCATGTCCGCCACCAGCGCCGCCAGCTCCGGCACCGCGTCGTAGCCGCGTTCGATATGGATCATGCGGCGGGCCCGCCGCAGGTCCACGCTGCTAAAGCGCTGTGCGCTGACGGTCACGCTGCCGTCGCTGAAAAGGCCGGCCTGCACGTGCTCCACGACCCAGTCAGGCTTGACGCTGCAGGCGCGCGCCAGTTCTTCCAGCGTCAGGGTTTCGTCGTCGAGCAAACGGCCGATGAGAACGTCGGTGGGCTGCATGGCTCAGGCTCCTTGGCGTTGGCGTGGATTGAAGGGCATCTCGCGCGCCATCGTCTCGTAGAGTTGGCGTGCCTTGTCGCTGTCGGCGGGAGGCAGTACGACGTCCAGCACGAGATAGAAATCGCCGGCGGGTTCGCTGGGCAGGCCTTTGCCGCGCAGCCGCAGCTTGCGGCCGCTCTGGCTACCCGCGGGCACCTGCACGTCGAAGGTGCCCGCGGGGGTCGCTGCCGTAACGGAAGCGCCCAACGCGGCCTCCCAGGGCGCCACCGGCAGGGTGCCGTAGACATCGGCGCCTTCGATGCGATAGCGCGCGTCGGGGCGGAACTGCACGTCCAGATACAGATCGCCGGCAGACCCATCACCCAGCCCCGGGGCGCCTTGACCGCGCAGGCGAATGTGCTGCCCCTCGCGTATGCCCTTGGGTATGCGCACATCGAGCGTGCGCTCCTGGCGCGTGATCTGTCCTGGCGCGTCGATCACGGGCTGCTACAGGGTGATGGTCCGGGTGGCACCCTTGTAGCTGTCCAGCAGATCGATCTGGACGCCG
>CALGFL010000158.1 GCA_937881145.1 uncultured Bordetella sp. | reverse complement strand
AACAAGGCGCGGGTGCTGGTCGTCGCCAACGAGCAGGACGGCTGCTTCGTGTCGCCGTTCGGTGCGGCAAAAACCATGGCGGCGGCCAACGGCTTTGACTTCATCGCCGCATCCAGCTCGGCCGCGACGGGCGATCAATGCGGCCCCAAATCGCCGCATGGCTATCTGGGCATCGAGAACCCGGTGCTGGACGCCATCGGCAAGTGGCTGATGCCGGCGTCCTGAGGCCCGGCGAGGGCAGGTCCGGCCGACTACAATTCACCCCATGAGTACGAATACCCCCGATTCCGCCCAGTCGCCGGCGCCCCTGTCCGACGGCGTGCAGGCAGCGCTGGCCCAGTCCGGCCGCGCGCCCGACAGCCCGGGCGCCACGCACATCCGCAGCTTCGTGCACCGCCGCGGACACATCACCCAAGGCCAGCGCGACGCGCTCGAACACCTGCTCGGCAAGTGGTCCGTTTCCTATGCGCCGCGCACGCTCGACGCCGCGGCCGCCTTCGGCCGCCAGGCGCCGCTGATCCTGGAGATCGGCTTCGGCATGGGCGAAACCACCGAGAAGATCGCCCTGGCCCGGCCCGACGACAACTTCCTGGGCGTGGAAGTCTTCAACGCCGGCGTGGGCTCGCTCCTGCGCCGCATCGAGGAGTCGGCCATTTCCAACTTGCGCATCGTGCAGCACGACGCCGTCGAGGTGGTGCGCGATATGATCGCCCCCGATACGCTGGCCGGCGTGCACGTGTATTTTCCCGACCCCTGGCCCAAGAAACGCCATCACAAGCGCCGCCTGATACAGCCGGCCTTCGTGGCGCTGCTGGCCAGCCGCATCGCCCCCGGCGGCTATCTGCACTGCGCCACCGACTGGCAGGAATACGCCGTGCAGATGCTCGACGTGCTGGGCGCCGAGCCGCTGCTGCGCAACAGCTGCGCCGACTACGCGCCGCGCCCCGATTACCGGCCGCAGACCAAATTCGAAACCCGCGGCCTGCGCCTGGGCCACGGCGTGTGGGACCTGATCTTCAAGCGCGCTTGAGCGCGCCACCGTCATCCAATCGAGGAAGGCACATGCTGTACCCGCCTATCGAACCCTACCGCAAAGGCATGCTGGACACCGGCGACGGCCACCAGATTTATTGGGAGCTGTGCGGCAATCCGCAAGGCAAGCCCGCCGTGTTCCTGCACGGCGGGCCGGGCAGCGGCTGCACCCCGGCGCATAGACAGCTCTTCGATCCCAGGCGGTATCAGATCCTGCTCTTCGATCAGCGCGGCTGTGGCCGTTCGCGGCCGCATGCCAGCCTCGAGAACAACACGACCTGGCACCTGACGGCCGATATGGAACGCCTGCGCAACGAGATCGCGGGCGCGGACAAGTGGTTGGTGTTCGGCGGCTCCTGGGGCTCGACGCTGGCCCTGGCCTATGCGCAACAGCACCCCGGGCACGTCAGCGAACTGGTCGTGCGCGGCATCTTCGGCCTGCGCCGCGCAGAGCTGCAGTGGTTCTATCAAGAAGGCGCGTCCTGGCTCTTTCCCGACTACTGGGAAGACTACCTCGCGCCCATTCCCTTAGAGGAGCGCGACGACCTGATCGCGGCCTATCGCAAGCGGCTCACCGGCGACGACCCCGCCCAGCAGCTACGCGCCGCCAAGGCCTGGAGCCTCTGGGAAGGCAGGACCATCACCCTGCTGCCCAGCGCCAAGCATCAGCAAAGCCATGCCGACGACCAGAACGCACTGGCCTTCGCGCGCATCGAGAACCACTACTTCGTGCATGACGGCTTCATGGAGTGCGACGGCCAGCTGCTGCGCGACGCGCACAAGCTGCACGGCATACCCGGCACCATCATCCAGGGCCGCTACGATGCCTGCACGCCGGCGCGTACCGCCTGGGAGCTGCACAAAGCCTGGCCGCAGGCCGTCTTCCATCTGGTGCCCGACGCCGGCCATGCCTTTGACGAACCCGGCATCCTGGCGCGCCTGATCGAGGCCACCGACACCTACGCGAGCCGCTGATGCAGATCACTCTCAATGGCGCTGCGCGCGAGTTGCCGGCCGGCCTGACCGTGACCGGCCTGATCGAGCTGCTGGGCTATGTGGGCAAGCGCGTCGCCGTGGAGCGCAACGGCGAGATCGTGCCCAGGAGCCGGCACGCGGACACGTCCCTGCAGGACGGCGACCAGATCGAGATCGTGGCGGCCGTCGGCGGCGGCTGATCCGGTTTTTTCCGGGGCCGATGCGCCGATCGGCGCATCAGCGCCCGCCGAAGCGCCCCATGCCCTTCATGGCGCCCATGGCGCGCATCATCTTGCCCATGCCGCCCTTTTTCATCATCTTCATCATGCCCTGCATCTGCTCGAACTGATTGAGCAGCTTGTTGACCTCTTGCACCGGCACGCCGGCGCCCGCGGCAATGCGGCGCTTGCGCGAAGCCTTGATGAGTTCGGGCTTGGCGCGTTCGCCCGCAGTCATGGAATTGAGAATGCCCTCGGTGCGGCGCATCTGCTTCTCGGCCTGGCCGCCTTGCAGCTGGCCGGCCGCCTGCTGGAACTGCGCCGGCAGCTTTTCGAGCATCGAGCTCATGTCGCCCATTTTCTTGACCTGGGCGATCTGGTCGCGGAAATCGTTGAGGTCGAACTTGGTGCCCGACTTGATCTTGGCCGCGAGCTTCTGCGCCTCGGCGACGTCGATGTTTTTCTGCGCCTGCTCCACCAGCGACACGATGTCGCCCATGCCCAGCACGCGCTGCGCCATGCGGTCGGGGTGGAAGGGTTCCAGGCCGTCGAGCTTTTCCGACACGCCCACGAACTTGAGCGGCTTGCCGGTGACATGCCGCACCGACAGGGCCGCCCCGCCGCGCGCGTCGCCGTCCAGCTTGGTGAGCACCACGCCCGTGAGCGGCAGCGCGTCGGCGAAGGCGCGCGCGGTGTTGACCGCGTCCTGGCCCTGC